>DATBUB010000113.1:0-11363 GCA_036516555.1 Bacillaceae bacterium | reverse complement strand
GTCCAAAACGGACAGCATAAGTCTATGAGTCCAGGCAGAAGAACAACCCAACACTTACTTGCACATGAAAATTGTTCCACTTACCACCAATGTATCACAGAATTGAAGCGTTTTCCTGAAAAAATGCTTTGTCCCTTTAGATTTCCAATAAAAAAGCTGCTCCCGAATTTACAGGAAGCAGCTTTCAATCTTCAAATTTTTTATTTCAGCTCAATGGTCTGAAGTTCCATTTGATCCATCTTTTTCAATGTGAAACCTAGTTCCTGGATCTTTTCAGCGAGTGCCTCGCACACTTTGTCATCCGCCACAAGAAAAGTTCTGTCCCGCTCAACGGTATCTTTTACTGCGCTCAGCATGGCGAAAAGGGATGCTGTTTTCTCATAGGTATCGCCTTTGGGTATTTCCCTTAAAATAGAGGTTGCCTCTTCTGTAACCGGGAGCACCCACAGTTCGCAATCATATGGAACCTGCAGCAATTCATTGAAGACATCCATTTTTTCCAAAGGAGTCCGTAATGTATAATCAATGAGTTCGTACACATTCGAGTTATTGAAATCGAGCTTATTAAACGGAGACGGGTCTCCTTTTTCAAACGCTTTGACCTGCAGCTTGGAGCCTCCGTTCAAGTTAAATGGATCATTTGGTTTAGGATAAACCGTATTCACGTTTTTCCCCCTCCTCAAAGTATTGGGCATAGCCCAGCTTTCCGGGTTTGGTCCCGAATTTGTGGTTTACTTTTCTATTTACCTGATAAAGGGGTTTCCTAAACTCACTTTCAATCATTTCCAGTTTCTGCTTTATTTTTACGAAAAAATGTTCGAATCACCTGCTCCGCTGAATGCTCCATCAGTTCTTCGGCTTTCTCCATTGCCTGCTCCAGAGTCATCGGCCTGTTGATGATGCTGTAAACACCGATCACTCCATAAGGATATAACGCTTCTGCTTTCTCTCCGACTGAGCCCGCCAAAACCAAGGTTGGAACTTTCCTTTTCCATGCCGCCTGGGCCACTCCCATCGGCGCTTTCCCGTGAGCGGTTTGGCCATCGACCTGGCCTTCCCCGGTGATGACCAGGTCAGCCCCATCCAATGCCTCATCCATTTTGGCGAATTCCAACAACACATCAATGCCCCTTTTAAACTGCACGGGGAAGAAAGCCAGGCTGGCACCGCCCATTCCGCCCGCAGCCCCCGCACCCGGCTTGTCGTGAAGACGGATTCCCGTTTCGGCTTCCACCAAGTCAGCCCAATGCCGGAGGTGCTGGTCCAGTTTTTTCACCATCTCTTCATCCGCCCCTTTTTGCGGGCCAAATACATAAGATGCCCCTGTTTCCCCGACGAGCGGGTTATCCACGTCCGACGCAATCAAAAACTTACACTCGTTCAATCGTGAATCCAACGTCTTCAGAGAGATGTGATGAAGACGGCCCAATTCTTCGCCTCCGTACCCAATCTCTTTGCCGTTCCTATCCTTCAGAGACAAACCGAGTGCCTGCATCATTCCCGCTCCTCCATCATTTGTGGCCGAACCGCCCAAAGCAAGGATAAAAGACCGGAAGCCATCATCCAGGGCAGCCTTAATCAGCTGCCCCGTTCCATAGGAGGTTGCCTCCATCGGATTCCGTTCTTGAGAAGAAATTAGGCCGAGTCCTGAAGCAGCGGCCACTTCAATGATACACGCTGACTGATTTCCCAGAACTCCATAATGAGCCTCCACTTGTTGTCCGAGCGGGCCGGTTACACTAACGGGAACAAGCCGCCCACCAGTGGCACCCACGAGATTTTCCATCGTCCCTTCTCCACCGTCCGCCATGGGGATCAAGACCGTATCAGCATCAGGAAATGCTTTTTTGACCCCTCTTTCAATGGCGGCAGCCGCTTCCCCGGCAGTGAGGCTGCCTTTAAAAGAATCAGGGGCAATAATGATTTTCACCGTATCTCTCTCCTTTCGAGCTATCGTGTATTCTCATTAAAAGCGATCAGGCTGGGGAGTTCAATTATTTTTCGCCATGTCCGGTTTTTTAAAAATAAACCAGAAGTTCCATAAATCCCCTTGTTCCACCAACCTGTTCATTGCTATAATGAAATTATAATAGATGATATACAATTCGGTTTTTTCAAAAATGACAGGAGGAAGCACATTGTTGTCTGATGATCGGTTTCGAGATTTCTCGTCCGCAAGCCTCCGCAAAGACTTCATTTCTGGGATTACTGTCGGTATCGTAGCCATTCCTTTGGGAATGGCTTTTGCCATGGCTTCGGGTGTCAAGCCGGAGCATGGCATATATACGACCGTCTTCGCAGGACTGATTGTGGCTTTGCTTGGCGGCTCCCGCTTTCAAATTGCAGGTCCAACGGGAGCCTTCATTCCGATTCTCCTTGCCATCGTTCTTCAATACGGTTATGAAAAATTGCTTGTTGCCGGTTTTTTGGCAGGCATTATGCTGATTGTCATGAGTTTTTTCCGTTTGGGGAATCTGGTTCATTATATTCCGCGTTCCGTCGTCATCGGATTTACGGCGGGAATCGCTGTCATCATATTCGGCGGGCAGCTTGGGAACGCGTTGGGGCTGACCGGCATGGAGAAAAAAGAGTATTTTCACGAAAGCATGCTGGAGCTATATCGCCATCTGGACGGGATGAATATATACAGCATCCTTACTGCAGTAATTGGTCTGCTCGTTTTGTTGTATATTCCAAAAATTAATCCAAAGGTCCCTGTATTGCTGGCAGGTCTCGTCATTCCAACCGTTGCGGCCATGCTGTTTTTTCCAAATCAGGTGGAAACCATCGGCACCTCCTTTGGGGGAATTCCGCAGCAGCTGCCCGACTTCCAGCCGCTGGACATCACGTTAAAGGATATCGGGGAACTGTGGCAGCCTGCCTTGGTCATAGCCGCCCTTGGTGCCATTGAGTCCTTGCTGTCCGCTGTGGTGGCAGACGGCATGACGGGCGAAAGGCACCGATCGAACCGTGAATTGTTCGGTCAAGGGGTGGCCAATCTTGTCACACCTCTTTTTGGCGGAATTCCAGCAACAGGTGCCATTGCCAGGACTGCCACCAATATCAAGTCTGGCGCAGCAAGTCCCTTATCAGGGGTCATCCACAGTGCATTTGTTCTTGTCACCCTTTTGCTGCTTGCACCGTATGCGTCCTACATTCCTTTGGCGGCCATGGCACCCATCCTGATGTTCGTAGCCTGGAATATGAGTGAATACAAAGCCTTCAAGCAGATTGCCAAATTGCGCACAGGCGACTCCGCAGTTTTGGTTGTTACCTTTTTGCTCACCGTTTTTGTAAATTTGACAGTGGCGGTCCAGGCGGGAATTTTGCTGTCCATCCTTTCTTTTATCAAAAAGAAAAGCAGCCAGCTTCAGGTGGAAAGGCCCAAGCAAGAAGCATTTGACCTGACGGCGCATTTCAAATACAAGACGTTTTCAATTAGAGGCCCATTGTTCTTTGGGACAGCACAGGCGTTAGAGCATGCGCTCTCCTCCACAATGGAAAGTTCCCCGACCGTCATCATTTTGGATATGAGGGACATCACCATCATGGATGCAACTGGCGAAGAAAAGCTTGCTTCTTTTGTAAACAAGGTTAAGAAATCGGGAGGCGCTGTCCTGATAACGGGATTGCCTGCTTGGGCTCTGACGCTGTTCCAAAAAAGCGGCTTATATGAAGCTGTTGGCTCAGGGAATTTCTTCTCGGACCAGGACAAAGCCATACAATCTTTGTCGGTTTTTGGCAAAAATTCGGAAAATGTCCATTCTCCTGAAACTTTTCACCCCGGCCAAACGTCTAATTAAGACAGAGGCGTGTACGGAGGTGCGGGATGAAGCAATTTCTTTTCGGTTTGGCATTTGCCGCTGGGGTAGGTCTCATCGTCTATATCCTTCTCGGAATCCAGCCCAAATGGGTGGGAAGCAGTCCAGACGGCAAGTGGGAAGCTGTTTTGCATGTAGGGACTGACTCCAATATTAAAAACCGTTATTTTGGTGAACTCCGCTGGAAAGGCACCCATGACGAAATGGAACAATGCTATATCACATATCTGCAGTACAGGCAGAATGGGGAGTATGCTGCGGGGGATGTCCAGGGTGGATCGGTGGTCATGCCCGTTAAGGAAGTTCAGAGCTTTGTGGACTTTTCTTCAAAGCCCTCGAAGTCCGACAAGCTGGAAGTGATCATACATTGGGCAGAGAAAGAAAAGATCCATAAGCAGACCATTGAACTTTATCAAAAATGATGCGGCAATAGAGTCATAGACCGCATCATTTTTGCTCTTTCCAGTACGCTGAACCATCAACGGTCCGATTGAGCCGCCTATTTTCGAACAGCTCCCTCCTCAGAAGTGCTGCATCCTCAAATGTATGCCATTCGTTCAGAAGCTGGTTTACTTCCTTTTCACTGTACTCCCGTCCATCTTCAAATTTTTCAGCCAAATACGCTATCGCGTGTAATTTTTTCCTCCGCTTGGCTGGCCAGGATTTCAGCTGTCCATCCTCATTAAAGAAATGGATGATCTCTTGCGGTATTTGAATCATGTCCATCCCCTCTCCCCTTGTGTTTTTTCACCATCATAATCTAATTTGGCGCGCATGGCAATGACTGGAATTTTTGCTTCATAGCAATGTCTATCATTGTTCTTCAAAAAACTCCATATGCTTCTTTTCTTGCCGGTAATAATCCAAACGGTCCTCCAGGCTTCCTGTATGAAATTCAAACTTGTGTCCATCCGGGTCGGTAAAATAAATTGATTTTTTATCACGTTCATCCCGCTCCCGGCCTTTTAAAATATGTACGTTTAAACGCCTGAGCTTTTCCTCTGCGGCATCAAGGTCACATTCTGCCACTGTGAAAGCGATATGGGTGTAGGAGGCATGAATGTCGTTTCTCGGAATATCCTTTTCTTCATTTAATGCAAGCCAAAGCCCATTCAGATCAAAATATGCGGTAGATCTCCCCTTGACCAGAAGCTTGGCATCAAACACCTCTTGATAGAAACGGATGGAGCGCTCTAAATCGGATACAGAGAACAGCAAATGGTTGACTTCCCGAATCATCTCTTCCCCTCCTTTTTATAAAAGACCATTTCCCCGTGCTTGAATCTGCGTGTCTTCTTCCCTGTGTAGCCTCTTTTCTCTAGGCATATCGCCAAAACCATCAGAAAAAAACCATGAGATACGACTAATATATTATTCTTGCCCGCGGACTCTAACATGGCTATACAATCCTCCGCTCTCCGGACGGTCTGTTTGATTGGTTCAGGCTGGAATTTTTGGGTAAAGAACCATAAGAGCCTGCCGCCCGCGTTCCATAATGGAAACGGAAGCTTCATGGCTGTCCGGAAAAATGGTACCAATGGAACTTCGCGCAGGAGAGGGGTTTCCGTCACCGGGCAGCTGCATAATTCCCTTGCGGTATCCCTGGCACGGGGAAGATCACTGGATAAGCACATTTCAAAATCCATCATAGACAGTCCTTCAGGCTGGATGATATCGGCCCCGTCATAATGGTTCACCCATGTTTCAAATTCCTCTGAAGACATGAATCTTGCGGGTTTGTCGTGGTCGACCCTGAAATGGCGGACCAATGTAATATGCATGCCTGACCACATCCTTTTATCCAGAATTATCTTTCCGCCCCACCTGGGAAGCCTTCTATTATTTGTTTTCTGCCCATGTTCTCTGTACAATGGCGGTTCTTCCAGAACTTGCTGCCTGAAGGGAATCACACATTAGAAAGGGGATTGAGAACAGAACAAAATAGCAGGAAGGAGCTTTTTTATGTTGAAAAAAGATGCAAGCAAAGATGAAATCGCCATCTCCATCGTCCACACACTAAAGGAAGCGAAAAAAGATGTATTCGCTGAGATAATGAGTGAACTGAGGCCATATGATATTGCCATACAATTCAGGGAGCTCCCCATCAAACATCGGCCGCTGTTTCTCGAATATCTCACCGTTGAAAAAATCTCCGAACTGCTCCGTCACTTGAATAAACAAGAGCAATCCGGCGTCCTGAATGCCCTCGGCCCCGAAAAATCGGTCGATGTCCTTCAATTGATGAAGGATAAGGACTTGACGAATATCCTTTCGGGTTTTTCCAAACGGAAGTTGGATGAGTTTATCTCCACGATGAAACAGGAGGAAGCCAACCTAATCCGAAGAATTCTTGCCTATCCCCGGAATGCCGCCGGCAGAATCATGTCCAACCGCTATATATGCGTCAGCCTGGATGATACGGTGGAGCAAGCAACGGCAAAGCTGAGGGATATGATGCACCTCGCCGATTTTCTACATTATATTTATGTCCTGGATGATGACAAAAAGCTGACCGGAGTCGTTTCCTATAAAGATCTTCTGCTTGGAAAACCTGACGATACGATGTCCTTTATCATGTCGACCAACGTGGTGAAAGCCCAGGATCTCGACAAACAAGAGGAAATCGCCAAGCTTTTCGCCCGGTATGATTTTGTTACCCTCCCCATCATTGACAAAGGTGGGGTCCTGGTCGGAGTGGTCACCGTGGATGATGTCCTGGACATCGTTTACCGCGAAGCCAACGAAGACATAGAAAAGCTGTTTGCCTCCGGTAAATCCATCGATTTTCAAACCAAACCCCTTACAGCTGCTTACCGCAGGCTGCCCTGGCTGATCCTGCTCCTTTTTATCGGACTCATTTCAGGCAGCATCATCAGCCGCTTCGAAGACACCCTTGCACAAGTGGTGGCGCTCGCTTTTTTCATGCCGATGATAGCCGGGATGACCGGGAATACCGGCACCCAGTCCTTGGCTGTTGTCGTTCGAGGCCTCGTGTCGGAGGACTTGAATATGAAAAAGATCTTCCGCCTCGTTTTTCGTGAACTGTCAGTCGGAATCACGCTGGGAATTGTCTGCGGAGGCGTCATCTCGGTGATCGCTTTTGTATGGCAAGGAAACTTTACCCTTGGCATGGTCGTCGGCTGTTCACTCCTTCTGACACTGATCATCGGAACACTGGCCGGTACAATCATCCCGCTGATCCTGTATAAGTTTAACGTGGATCCGGCGGTTGCTTCCGGACCGCTGATCACAACGATCAATGACATACTGTCCCTCTTGATCTACTTTGGCATTGCCAACATGTTTTTGTCAAAGCTGGGCTGATAGACTGCAAAAAAGAGAGGTTCCCTAGCCTGCGGGAACCTCATCTTACTTCTATTTATCTTTCAGTCTCGGAATAAATGGCCACCAGTTTGCCTTGCCAAGCAAATGAATGAGCACAGGCACGAACAATGGGAGAATGATCAGGGCGTAGAACAGCAGTCCTGTCAGGACCAGCGTGGCGATTTGCAGCATGGACAGCACGCCAGACGGCAGCATCGCCGCGAATGTCCCCGACAAAATGACGGCCGCACTCATGATGACCGTACCCATATTTTTCATCGCAAGCAGAATCCCTGTCTTCACATCCAGTTCCTTATATTCGGAGAAGCGGTCCATGAGGAAGATCGAGTAGTCGACCCCAAGGGCAATCAGAATGACGAAGCCGAAGAACGGCGTAGCCCAGTTGATGCCCGGATATCCCAGGATGTTGACGAAAATCACTTCAGTCATCGCAATAGAAGAATAATAGGTTAACAGAAGCGAAGCTATGATATAAACCGGCATGACCAGCGAACGGAGCAAAATGATCAGGATCAGGACAATACCGATCATCATGAACATGACGGTGTTCGTATAGTCCGCATTGGACATAGACTCCAGGTCACGGTTTATGGATGTGACCCCGCCTACTCCGACATTTGCCTGTTCCAGTTTAGTGTCCTTCACAGCATCCCGGATGGCTTCTTCTACATTGTCGATCATGTCCATGGATTGTTTCGAATATGGATTGGAGTCCAGCACGATGTCCATGGTCGTCATTTTTCCGTCCTTGGACATGTACACGTCAAATACCTGCTGGAATTCTTCATTGGTCAACAGTTCATCCGGTATATAAATGCCGGATTGCTGAAGATCAGTCTCCTTGGACAATTCATCCAGGTAGCTTTGCGCTTCTCCCAGTCCGGTCTCAATTTTGCCCAGGCCCTCGCTGCTTTGTGAAAGCCCGTCACCCAGCTGATCGAGCTGGCCGCCCATTTCACCGTAGCCCGCTTTCAGCTGTTCCTGTCCTTTGGCGATTTCGCCCATGCCTGCAGCAATGAGAGGAATTCTCTCAACAACCTGATGCTGGCCGCCAGCGGCTTCACCCAATCCGGTCTGCAGCTGAGCCAGGCCGTTTGCCAGGTCATTCAGTCCGGATGCGAAGCTTCCAAGTCCGGATGTAATATGTTCCATGTTGCTGTTGGCTTCGGCCAAGCCGGCACGCACTTTTTCCAGCTCCGCATTCAAGGCGGAAACCGTGCCGCCTGCTATGGCCGTTTGCTTTGTCGCATTGCCGACGATTTGCTGAATTTCGGCTAAATTCGGGTCATCTTGGATTTCCGGGTGGTTTTGGACAAGCCTTGAGAGCGGTTCCTGCAAGGAAATCAGCTGGCTTTGAACATCGTGCAGGGAAGCAGGGATTTTCCCGTATTCACCAAGCAATTGGGAAATCCCCGCCTGAGCCTGCTGATAGCCCCCAAGGAGCTGCTTTGTTCCCTCCTGAAGCTCTGCTGCCTTTCTGCTAGCCTCTGCTGCACCTTTCTTTAACTCTCCAGCCCCAGAAGTCCCTTGGCGAATTCCATTCTCTATGGCCCCCAATGCGGTTTGCAGCTGACCGACTCCGGATTGCAGCTCCTTTGTTCCGGCCTGAAGCTCCCCGATTCCTGCCGTGGCTTTTTCCAGCTCCGGCTTGGAAGATTTAATGGAGGTGGCCGCTTCATTCAGGCCATCCTTGATGGCTGAGATGCCTTTCGTTCCTTCCCCGATCCCTTCGCCAAGCTGATCGGCTTGTTTTTTTACATAAATATCTTCCAGCTTTTCGCCGGTAGGTCTTGTCGCACTTCTGACCTTGTCGACATGCTCCAATTTTTCAATGCGGTTGCCGATCGTTTCAATCAGCGTCAAATACTCTTTCGTCTTCATGGAATCATCGTTTTCGATCACCACTTTGACCGGCATCAGTTCTCCCGGGCCAAAGCTGTCGGACACGATGTTGAAGCCTTTGACCGATTCATATTCGTCGCCGATTTCATCCAGCGAGTTGAACGAAAGCTCGCCGTCATAGCTGACAAGCAGCGGAACTGTGAACAGTGCGACAATTCCAAGAGCGATGAGCGGACGTGTGATGGCCAGATTGCCCATCCATCCCCAAGTCCGGCTTTCCGAATGGGAGATGTTTTTCTTCAGCGGCCAGAACAAAGCGGTTTTCAGCGTTGCCATGAAAAACGGAACAATTGTGAAGAGGGCGATCATCAGGACAAACACCCCGACTGCCACCCCGACCGCCGACTGGTACAGCTTGAACGTGGCAAATCCGATGGAAGCAAATCCGATCATGACCGCAAGAGCGCTGTAAATAACCGTTTTACCGGCAGTTCGATATGTTTCCACAATAGCCGGCTGGATGCCATGGCCGTTGGACAGCTCTTCCTTATAACGGCTGAGAAGCAATATGCAGTAGTCCGTTCCAATTCCGAACAAGACGGCGACAAGGAAGGTCTGTGTAAAATTGGATACCGGGAAATTCAGGCCATCCACGAGAAAAGCGACAATCGCCTGGCTCACCAAATATGTCATTCCCACTGTCAGCAGCGGGACAAGCGGTGCCACGGCTGAACGGAACACCAAAACCAAGACGACCAGGATGAAAATGACTGTAATGACCTCTGTCTTTTTCAGCCCTTTTTCCGAGCTGATGATGACATCTTCATTGATCAGGGCGTTTCCCGTCATGTAGGTGTCGACACCTGGTGTCTCGATGGCTTCCTCGAGGCTGCCGCGCACATCGCTTACTTCCCTGCCTTCCATTTTGACATCAAGGAGGGCAATGATGGTTTTCCCGTCTTTTGACACAAGCTGGTCCTTCAGAGCCTCTTCCTTGAAATGGGAAGTGACGGAGCTGATGCCCAGTTTCTCCTCGTTCAAGTTAGAGATCGTCTCTTGGATTTCTTTTGTCTGTTTTTCGGTTAGTTTTTGATCGTCATGAAATACAACGATAAAGGCTTCAGTTCCTTTTTCCTTTGTCGAGTGTTTTTCGATGATGTCCGAAGCAACTTGGGACGGATAGCCGTCCGCAACAGCAAGCTGACCCTTATCCCTGATGAGCTGGGCCATGTTCGGCGAGTTGATGGCGAGCAGTATGGCCGCCACAATCCATGCTGCCAGAACGGCCCATCTGAAACGCAAGATCGTTTTCATGCCTCTTCCCCCTTGTAATTCTCGATGTACTCGGCAATTTTTTCATACACATTCAAGAAGCTTTCCATTTCCTTCTCAGGAATATGCCTTGCGATATCCTCGATGAACATCTCAATCTTTTTCTCGAGTTCTTCATACAGCCCCCTGCCTTCATTGGACAGGCTCAAGTACACATTTCTCCGGTCGTCCTCATCCCTTCTGCGCTCAACCAGCCCTTTTTTCACCAGCTTCTCAACCTTTACCGTTATGGCACTTTTATGTACAAGAAGCTGTTCGGCCAATTCGGAAGAACGGAGCGTACCATGCATATACAGCAACCTGACAAGCGTAAATTGTTCAACGGACAACTCTTCTCTCTCCATGAACTGTTGCGACATCAATGTTGAAATGCTCTTGGCCCCATGCAAAAAAATACTCATATAGCGATCCAGGATCATCTGGATTTTTTGCTTATCCACATAATTCACCCTATCAATAGTTGATGCCTTAAACTATATTACATGGAGGGTGCGCCGTCAATATAATAATTGTGAAAAATTGGTGTCACGGAGGGTTCCCTTTAATATGAGGAGGCAAATGATAATATTTCCAATCATATTGTCCAGAGCGGCCTTGCTTTGGCTCGTTTCCTGCTTACTTTATCCTTCTACATAGGTATTTTTTGTACTATTCATGGGTTTACTGTCCATTCCCGCACAAATACTGTCCATATAAGTGATATTACTGTCCATTCTCTGCCTTTTACTGTCCGCGGTCGCGGCTTTACTGTCTGGTCCGCCAAATTATCGGTCCTATGGCTGCAATTCAAGCTTACATGCATCCACTTTCTGGAAAAGATTGCGGCCGCCATTCACTCATCCGAACCAAATTAAAATGGCTGCCCCAAACGGGACAGCCTTTTTTTACTCTGACTATTAAAAATCGGTCCATTTTTCTGCGGGATCGGTTCGCTTCCGGACTTTCGCCGCAGCAGCCTCCTTATCGAAGTATCCGATATGCAGGACTCCTACAATTTTCTCCCCTGGCTTTGCCCCGAGCTCG
>DATBUB010000112.1:0-4011 GCA_036516555.1 Bacillaceae bacterium | reverse complement strand
AGAGAAGGATGGTTCATAAACGCGCGTGCTATCGCGACACGTTGTTTCTCTCCGCCTGATAAGCTCTTAGGGTTAACTTTCGCACGATGTGATAACCCAAATGTTTCGAGCAAATCATCTGCTTTTTTCATCGCTTCTTTTTTCAACCAGATGAAGGGCCACATTGGCATCCTTTTGCTCATGTTGGGCTTTTGCCCGGTTTACCTGCGGATGGATGAGCGTATGCGTCAGGCTGATGTCATTTTCCCGGGCATACTCATAGTATTTTTTTGCGTTCTCGGCAAATATCGGATCAGCTTCCGCAAACAGGTCATTTGCAACACCCATGGCCATGACCTCTGCATTCAGATAGTCAGGTGAACGTCCCATCATGCCGCCGGAGGTGAGCGCCCATTCAGAGATGGCTTCCCTGCGTGCAACCAGATCGTCTATCGTTTCCGGCCGGAGAAAGGTCATCCCGACTTTGTTGCCGGTTGTGGGAGACGTATACAGCATTTTCTCCGGTTTTTCATACTGCAGATCGTACAGGCGGGCCATGGATTTAATGACATTTTTAAAAGCGGGGTGTTCCGTGACATCCGCGACCCGTTCACCGTGAATATAAATGTTGTTGTTTGCAGCCTTCAATCGGCTGATATACTCCTGCCCTGTCTTAGCCGGCATGCAGATCCCTCCTTATTTCTTCTTTCCGAATTGAGGTATATGGTGCTCCCCGAGCGCTACGTGAATGACCTTCGGCTCTGTATAAAATTCAAGGATGGCATAGTGGCCCCCTTCTCTTCCCAAACCGCTCGACTTGGTTCCGCCAAAAGGTATCCGCAGATCCCGGACGTTTTGTGCATTGATCCAAAGCATTCCCGCATCGACTGCCTGTGCGACACGGTGGCCGCGCTTAATATCATTGGTCCATACATAGCCGGCCAGCCCATACTTTACATCGTTGGCCATACCGATGACTTCTTCCTCCGACTCGAATTCAAGCACCGCCATGACCGGGCCGAAGATTTCTTCCTGGCTGATTCTCATGCTATTTGTCGCATTCAGCAGCAAAGTGGGAGGAACATAGTTGCCGGCCTTGAGCTCTTCAGGAACTTCGCCCTGCACAACTTCGCACCCTTCCTCTTGTGCCAGTTCGATATACTCCGTGACTTTCCGCCAGTGATTCCGGTCAATGAGCGGCCCAAGCTGTGTCGACGGGTTGAGCGGATCACCTATTTTAATGTTGGCCACACGTTCCCTCATGGCCTCTACAAATTTTTCTTTAATGTTTTTATGAAGAAAAATTCTTGAGTTGGCTGTGCATCTCTCGCCGTTGAAGGAAAAAATACCCCAAATGGCGGCATCCAGCGCCCGGTCCAGGTCTGCATCATCAAAGACGATGAGCGGAGATTTGCCCCCGAGCTCCATGGATGTCTTTTTCAGCGAATCGGCTCCATTTTTCATGATGATTGACCCTGTAACGGTCTCACCCGTAAACGAAATGGCTTTAATATCCGGATTTTGGACAAGAGAAGCCCCCGCCGTTTCCCCAAAGCCGTGGACCACGTTAAATACCCCATCCGGCAGCCCCGCTTTGTGGACCACTTCAGCAAGCTTGTTTGCCGTCAGAGGAGAAAGCTCTGCCGGTTTCAGCACGACCGTGTTTCCGGTGGCCAAAGCCGGTGCCACCTTCCACGTTTCAAGCATGAAGGGCGCATTCCATGGAGTAATGAGGCCGACAGGGCCCAAGGGCTTATAGACGGTATAATTCAGAAACTCGCTGTCCTGCATATAAGCTTCTCCGTGAAGCCTTGACTGGACCATTCTGGAATAAAAGCGGAAATTCTCGGCCGCCCGAGATACCATTTTCCGCGTTTGGGCAATCGGCAGACCGGTGTCAAGAGCCTCAAGCACCGCAATTTCCTCCACTTCCTCATCAATGAGGTCAGCTATCTTTTCTATATAGGCCATCCGTTCGGCAACCTTCATGTTCCCCCATGGCCCTTTTTCAAATGCCCTCTTTGCCGCAGCAGCCGCACGGTCAATGTCATGCATCGTCCCGCTGGCCACCCGGTTAATCGTTTCACTTGTGAAAGGGGAAGGATTGTCAAAAAACTCTCCATTTGCTGCGTCTGTAAACTCTCCGTCTATATAAAGCTGTACATCTTTTTGCTTTGTGTGAGTCAAAACCTGTTTAATGGCCGTTTTATGCTGCACAAAAAGTCACCTTCCTCAACGGATTTTCATTCATGGCCTTTTTCTCAAAGGGCCACCTCATCCTCCAGTGCCACGTACTGCTTCAGTGTTTCCCGGATTTCCTTTTGAACGGCTTCAGAAGGAAGTTCCATTGGTTTGCGCAAGACCGGCTTGATTTTGCCCATCATGCCGAGCGCAGCCTTTGCCGGAGCCGGGTTTGTATCTGTGAACAGCACATCGTTCAGCGGCATCATCTCAAAGTGCATATCCTGCGCCCGTTTGACGTCACCTTCTGCCCAGGCATTGTATATTTCCGCCACTTGCCTTGGGGCAACGTTTGCCGTTGCACTGATATGGCCCGCTCCCCCGATGGCCAGCATGGGATAGCAAAGCAGCTCAATGCCTGAATACAGATTGAAATCCCTTCCGCACTTTAACAGGACCCGGTTTACATGTTCAAAATCCTTGTTGGATTCCTTGATTCCGATGATATTCGGACAATCCTCCACAAGACGTGCTAGGGTATCGACCTCCAGATTCACGGCGGTCCTGCCTGGGATGTTATATAAAATGATCGGAATATCCACCGAGTCCGCCACAGCTTTAAAATGGTTATATAATGCCTGCTGGTTCGGCTTGTTATAATACGGAACAATCACCATGGCACCGTCCGCTCCCATTTCCTGGGCGGCTTTTGTCAGGCGAAGTGTCTCCCGGTGGTTCGTCGAGCCCGTTCCGGGCAGAAATGGAACTCTTCCATTGATGGTTTTCATCGCTGTTTCCATGACCTGCTCGCGCTCTTCCACCGTCAATGAACTCGGTTCCCCGCTCGTTCCCGTAACGGAAATACCATGGCTTCCGCTTTCAATATGCCAGTTGATCAACTGCCTGAATGTCTCAAAATCAATGCTTTCGTCTTCCAAAAAAGGAGTGATGACCGGAGAAATGGACCCTTTAAAACGTTGCTTCGCTTCTGAATAAGGCATGCTTCTTCCTCCTCTGCCCATTATTTTGGCAATGTTTAATATTCTGAACAATTAAATCATATATGATTTCATATATCAGGTCAAGGGATATTGCAAACGCTTACAGTTTTATTGAAAAAAGAAACTTCCTTATGTAGAAGTTTCCTGTTTCTGCCCGGATCGGCGCCTTTCAAAGTCCTCGGCCGTCTTGATTTTATGCATCCGGACTCTTTCCTCGATAAGACCGAACTCCGCTCCTTGTTCGAGGAGCCCAATGATTTGTTCATGCTCCTGGATAGACTCTTTCACCCTTACCGAATAGAGAGTCGAACCAAGCCCGCGGATAGCGTCCATCCTTTTCCACATTCCCTTGATGGTTTCTTTCAAAATCGTGTTTCCGCACTCTTCATAGATGTTTTTATGAAATTCGGAATTTAATTTTCCGAATTTCTGAAAATCGAATTCTTCCAGCGCCTCCTTCATCCGCTCATTGATTTCTTTCAATACACCTATTTTTTCTTGAGGAAAATCCTGGGCGCTCAACGCAGTGGCATAGCCTTCCAGCACCGCCAGCAGTTTAAGGGTTTCATAATATTCGGACTCATTGATCTCAGAGACAACAGGCCCGATGTTTTGCTTATAATGAAGCAGGCCCTCAGCCTCCAGCTGGCGTATTGCCTCCCGGACCGGAATGGAACTCGTCTCCAGCTCCCTCGCCAGCTGGTCAATGACGATCCTCTGCCCAGGCGCGTACACTCTCTCTACAATTCTTGCTTTGATTACCCGATAAGCTTTCTGTTGTTTGTTTTCTTTTATCATCATGAAAATATCATAGATAAAATAATATATGATGTCAAACCCATAAAGAAAA
>DATBUB010000111.1:0-2628 GCA_036516555.1 Bacillaceae bacterium | reverse complement strand
ATAAAGTGGTCTTCATTGCCGAACTTCTGAATCTCACGCTTTAGTTCAGCCACTGTATATACCGAATTTGATTCTTCTTTTGATATTTCAACATCATCGTTTAACTCTGATAATTTTAATTCGTTCATTTTTATCGCTCCTTCGCATTTTGTGTCTACTCTCCACTTCTATGCTGCAAATTTTTCTGTGTAATATCCGAATAATTTTCCTGAAATTACAAACATTAAAGTTATTAACTTTGAATGGAGGAAAAACTATGTTGAAAAAAGTTTTAAGTTCATCATTTGCCTTATTGTTTGCTATCATGTTGTTTGGAGTATCAATGGGACAAGCCCAAAACCCAACCAAAGATTTTGAAAACCAAAATTCCAGTAGCAAAGTCACACATATAGCTCAAAACGATGGTAACGACGATGACGACGATATGGATTGGGGTTGGATTGGTTTAATCGGTTTAGCCGGTCTTTTAGGGTTGAGGAAGAATGATAAGCGATCTTGATTGATTCATGCCCCTCAAAGGTAGAGAGCTGGACGAGAAAAGATTCCATTCCGGATTCTTCTCTTGTCCCTTTTTGTTTTCCTTCTCCTCTCCAGTAAAGTCGAAGTGTGCAGTTATTTTGGTTCAACAACTAAAGAAAATTTTCTAAAACTATTTGCTTTTATTATCTTACTGGCAAACTTGTGAGCTTGTGCTTCCGTGTTAAATTCCTTAGCACTTTCCCTTATAAGAGTTCTCCCTGGATCACCCTCCCAAGGTGCTATCCAGCAATCTTGATTACTAAATTTCAATATAAACATAACCATTTACACTCCTTCGCAGTTTCTGTCTAATGAGAATCACTTTACCTCCACTCAAATAATGATTGTTGCAGATAACCTTTTTCAGCAGCCGTTGGGTTGATCCACAGTACTTCTGTTCTTTTGGCACCTGCTTCCGCACTGGCCAGAAATTCTTCCCTCTTCCAATGTTTAAGAAATTCATCATAAACAGGGTGAGCGTATCCGGATAAAAGAACTGGGCCAGGATGTGCATCTAAAACCTTCAGTAGCTCTATATGATCATCTATGGTCATTTCGTGCTTGTAATGCCGCTTGGTCCGGGTCTCGATAATATAAGGTGGATCAGCATAGACCAGGACATCTTTTCGTTTGTATCGCTCGAGCAGCTTAATAGCTGGCTGATGTTCAATCTGTGCTTCCTTCAACCTTTCTGCTACCATCAGAAGCTTCCCAGGAAGCTTGCCCCATTCCTTTGCTGTGTCGGGACCATTAGCAGATATAAGGCTTCGCCAACCGGTCCGGTCGCTTGTCTTGGCTCCAATGGCCTGCCAACAGCGCACCAAGAATCTTCTGGCATCTTCTACCTCTGAACCGGTATCAAATTCATAGGATGCGTAGTATTCTTCCCGGGACAGTGGAGTCCATTTGATTTTTTCCGCCAATTCCTCCGGATGGTCCCGAATCATCTTGAACAGATTGACCACACTACTATCCAGATCATTTATCGTTTCAATTTCCGATTTGGTTTTATTGAAGAATATTGCACCGGATCCGAAGAACGGTTCGAGATATGTTTTATGTTCGGGCATATGGCTGATGATCCAATCGGCCATGCTCCACTTGCTCCCAGGATAATGCAAAATCCTTGGTATGCTCATTAAATTTCACCCTTTCCGACAATCCCTGCACACCCGTTTTCCTTCACTGACTACCGTATATTTGATTGGCGTTACGCCAAAACATTTACTGCAGCTGACCATTTTCAATTGACACACTCCTTATGCCCCGGCAAAGTTATCAACTATGACTTCTGAACGATTTCTGTCCCTATAAGCCGGATTATCTATCCATCCCTTGCCGTTCCAAATGTCTTTTCTTTTTGGATAAACCTTTCTCCCTAAATATGAGAAGTGTTTTTCAAATTGATTTTTCGTGAACAAAGTACCTATAGCACCACCATGTTCATTAGGTCTTTCAAGATGAAATCCAGTTTTTTCACTGCCATAAACAAAGTAATACTGCTCACCTTTTCTAAGTTTCCACTTTCCACCTGATATAAGAACCGATCCACTTACCGAAACGATATATCCATCGTACATTTCTCCGGGTGCCAGAAAATCAAAGATAGTGAGTTGGTTCATCCCTCCACCTTCTCGGCCATTTTTAACAGTCGTTCACTGGTATTTTTAAGGATGGTTAAATCCTCTAGTAAATGCGGTGGCATCGATGACGCCAATGCCACGATTAATGCTGTTGTCATGTGGGTATCCCTCTTTTCGTATTAAAATCGAATTATGAAGCATCAAAGTGCATTTCATATTCTTTTTCGCAATCTTCATTTCCACATTGTATTGTGTAGGTATCGCCACAATCGGACATATCCAATTCTTGTTGTTCGTGTCCACAGTATGGACATTGCACCTTTGTCCATAGGCTCGCTACCTCTGTATCTGCAAAGGTGCAATAAATCATTCTTTTTCCGTTTTCTTTTACTTCATATTCCATCCTTTTCACTCCTTTTCATTTTCTGTCAAACCTCTTCCATCCTCACTTCAACCCTCGGCCGCCCCTTATCCACTTCAAACCTGTGAGCCACGTCCCCGATCTGGCCCCATCCGTCATTCTTCA
>DATBUB010000110.1:0-3781 GCA_036516555.1 Bacillaceae bacterium | reverse complement strand
ATCTCCTGATTTTCTTGGCTTTTTCAGGTTATTACATGATCGGCTATCCTTTATACAAACGTTTAAGGGCTGGAAAGAAAACTGGGTTTAATAGCAGGAAGGATAAAAAAGCACAAGCATAACAGGTTAGCGGGCATATAATAGTGCCCGCATTTTCTCGCTTTAAAACGAACAAAAGCAGTGAGGCACTTTATTCCTGTAAAATCTGCAGGGTGCAAAATTTGTCTGCACCGCTTTGATTGTAATCGCTTTCAACATTTTCCGCGAAAGTGGTTTATTTTTATGGGAAGGTGCAAAAAATATCTGCTGAATTATTTGAACATAACCAATTTTCAGTCAAAACAAAAATTCGGCTGATTCGAAAAACAAAATGCTTTTTAGGCCCAAATCCCGCTTTAACAGTACTTTTTTACACAAAAACAAAAAATTTTTAACCAAATTTATTTTTTGGCACGGGACTTGCATTAAGAATAAGTGAGCTTCGCAATCATTCTATCTAGGAGGAATCACACATGTCCAAACAAAAACCAGAAATTTTATATTCGGTAAAAGCCCAAAGAGGCCCTGAACTTCGTTGTAAAGGCTGGAGACAGGAAGCTATCCTGCGGATGCTTGAGAACAATATGGAAAATGCAGAGAAACCGGAAGAGCTTGTCATCTACGGAGGTATCGGTAAAGCGGCCCGTAACTGGGAATCCTACCACGCGATCGTAAAATCCCTGAAAGAATTGGAAGACGATGAAACATTGGTTGTTCAATCCGGTATGCCGGTTGCGGTCTTCAAAACTCACAAATATGCACCAACTGTTGTCATGGCAACGACCAACATCATGAAAGCCGACTGGCCAACATTCTATGATTTGCAAGACAAAAACTTGACCATGTATGCTAACTACACAGCTGCTCCATGGGAATACATCGGAACACAAGGTGTTATCCAAGGGACATTTGAAACACTTTCTGCCATCGCGCGTTTGCACTACAACGATTCTCTTGTAGGTAAAATCTTGCTTACTGCCGGTGCCGGCGGAATGGGCGGAAACCAAACTAGAGCCATGACGATGCACGGCGGAGTAGCGATCCTTTGTGACGCGAATGTGGAAATCATCAACCGTCGTATTGAAAAAGGATTTATCGACGTATTGGTAGATTCTTTGGACGAAGCAATTGCAATGGCTAAACAATATGCTGCAGACAAGAAACCAATCGGAATTGGTGTGGTTGGCAACGCAGCAGACGTCTTTGAACAAGTGCTGGAAAGCGGATGGTTACCAGATATCTCTACATCCATGACACCTGGACATGACCCGATTTCTTACCTGCCATCCGGCTACACAGTGGAAGAAGCAGAGAAACTTCGCGATACAGATCGTGATCTTTATCTGCAAAAAGGCCGTGAAACGATGATTCGTGAATTGAAAGCGCTAATCAAATTTATGGACTTGGGCGTTCATTCATTCGAATACGGCACAAGCCATCGTAAAGAATGTATCGATGCAGGAATGGATGAAAAAGAAGCAAAGCGTCTTCCAGGATTCGTTTCTGAATACATCCGTCCGCTCTTCTGTGAAGGCCGTGGACCTTTCCGCTGGATCTGCTTGTCCGGTGAAGAGGAAGACCTTCGCAAGATCGACGATATGATCTTGGAGAAATTCAGCGATGACTACCTTGTAACACGCTGGATCAAGCTTGCGAAAGAGCATATTCCAATCGAAGCTCTTCCTGCACGTATCTGCTACATGGGCTTTGGCCAGCGTAAAAAATTCGCTCGTGAAGTCAATGATATGATTCGCCGTGGCGAGCTTGCCGGTCCGGTTGCTTTCTCCCGTGACAACCTGGATTCCGGTTCAATCGTGAACCCGACATTTGAATCTGAAAACATGAAAGACGGAGGAGACCTGATCTCTGACTGGCCGGTATTGAACGGGCTGTTGAACGCAGTGGGAATGTGTGACCTGATTGCCCTTCAAGCGAACTACTCCATGGGTGAAGCCGTCCATACAGGTGTAACCATGATTGCTGACGGAACTGCAGAGTCCGATATGAGACTTGAAGTTGCCATGACGGTTGACTCCGGAATCGGGGTTGTCCGCCATGCGCAGGCAGGATACGAAATTGCACGCGATGTAGCCAATGGTAAAGGTAAATTGACGGAAGAAAGCATCAAGATTCCTCTTTGGTGGGAGCCGACAGCAACATTTGGCCCTAAGGACCTTGAGAAAGCAGATGTCAAAGCATAACAAATTCATAAGCTAGCAGGAGGCTGTCCCAAAATAAAATAAAGTGCCTGGCAACTCATAAGGGATTCCAAGATCCCATAAGGAGGGGCTCAGCATTTATGGGGCAGCCCCCTTTTCTTTTCAAACGAAAGCCTGCAGAGCAGGAAAATAATAGAACCAGATATGCAAGGGGTGAAAAAGATGAGTGAACTGCAAAAACCAGTTGATGGGGAAATGGTAGCTCGAGGGGAAGACACATCCATTTATTCGTTTCAAAATATCTTGAAATTTGCGGTTTTTAGTATCATCGGGATCTTTATGTTCTTTATCCCGATTGAGCTTAATGGAAAAAACTCCATTCCGCTCGACCACCTCGTAACGTGGATCAGGACGGCCGCCGGAACCGGTATTTCCTACTATGCGATGATTATCGTATTGCTCGGCGCCATATATCCGTTCTATACACGGACCTGGAACAAGAATGCCATTGAAATGATTCTTACCGGCTTTAAAGTGCTTGGGGCCATCGCGGCATTTTTGGTGCTTTTTAAAATCGGGCCTGGCTGGCTCATGGAGGAAAGCATGGGACCATATTGGTTCTATCAGCTGCTGATTCCGATTGGTACGCTAGTGCCTATTGGCGCTGTTTTCCTGGCTATGCTTGTGGGCTATGGGCTTCTTGAGTTTATCGGGATATTCATGCAGCCGATCATGCGTCCGATATGGAGAACTCCGGGACGTTCTGCGATCGATGCGGTGGCATCCTTTGTCGGAAGCTATTCCATCGGGCTCCTGATCACAAACCGAATTTACAAAGAAGGGAAATACACGAAAAAAGAAGCGGCAATTATCGCCACCGGATTTTCCACTGTATCAGCCACGTTCATGATCGTAGTGGCAAAAACATTGGATTTGATGCATATTTGGAACTTGTATTTCTGGCTGACATTCTTGGTAACCTTCATCGTTACGGCCATTACCGTCAGGCTTTGGCCCATCCGTAATATGAGTGACGACTACTACACCGAAATCGGGCAGCCCGAAGAAGTGATCAAGACAAACCGCCTGAAACGTGCCTGGCAGGAAGCTATGACAACGGCCCATAATGCGCCGAGTCTGAAAGACAATGTTCTTGGAAACGTAAAAGACGGTCTTGTCATGGCGATGGGGATTTTGCCTTCCATCATGTCCATTGGTCTGGTGGGCCTGATTCTGGCTAACCATACACCGGTTTTTGATTATCTCGGTTATATTTTCTATCCATTGACTGCCGTCCTTCAAATTCCTGAACCGCTGCTTGCTGCAAAGGCGGCTGCCATCAATCTGGTTGATATGTTCCTGCCATCTCTAATGGTGCTGGAAACAAGCCTGGAAACCCGGTTCATCATCGGTTCGCTCTCTATTTCAGCCATCCTGTTCTTTTCTGCTTTGATACCATGCATCCTGTCAACGGAAATTCCCATCAGGATGAGAGATATCATTGCGATCTGGTTTATCCGGACAGTATTGACACTGGTTATTGTGACACCGCTTACATTTCTGGTTCTTTAATCCATTTTCCG
>DATBUB010000109.1:0-5282 GCA_036516555.1 Bacillaceae bacterium | reverse complement strand
CCCCGGTGAACCCATGGTTCCACCCGGCTGACCCGGATTTCCCATCTGTCCCGGGTTGTCCGGCTGGCCGGTATGCGGGTTCCCCATGCCAGGAGGCTGGTTCATGTTCGACATGCCCGGATCCGTCCTGTGAGTGGTGTTAGGGTTGTTGCCGGAGGTTTGTCCTCCTCCGGACATCGGCTTTTTCGGAGCCTTGGACATATCGACTTCGGTTTGCTCAATGGTTTTGTCGAGCTTTGCCAAATAATTTCGGGCAAATTCTTTACCTCCAAGCCCGAAGGAAAGTCCGAAAGCCAGAGCCAATCCGCCGAGGATCAGGATAAACGCTGAGTTGACGATGGTAGCGGCAACACCCAGCTGGTCGAGAGCCATGAATACAGCAAGCGCAATGATGGCGTATTTTGCAACGGACGTCAGGACTTTAAAGCTCGGCCCTGTGAGGATGCTTGACAGAATTTTTTCCACCACGTTTGCCACAATCAATCCGAGCGCCAATATGGCGACTGCCGCCAACACGTTTGGCAGATAGGCGGTAATGGCTGTCAGCATCGTAACGAGGAAATCCAGTCTAACGATGTTCAGAGCCTCAATAGCCAGCAGGAACACGACGAGCACCTGCGCAATATAGCCGACAAGCTCGGACATGAGCATGCCGCCCACACCCGGTTTCCAGTTTCCAACGGCCATATTCCGGGTCAGGGAGTCAAAACCAGCCCGCTGCAATAGGCCGGCCACAATTTGACGGACCCATTTACCCAGCCAGATGGCAGCGAAAATCAAAATAATGGCAATCAGGATATTCGGAATCATCATCATGACATCATTCAGCATCCGGATCGCCGGTTCTGATATCGCACGGATATGCAGCCTGTCCAATGCAGAGATGACGATTGGAATCATGATGAGGACAAATACGATGGTCCCGATCATGGATGAGAGAGAAGAATCACCCAGCATTTTTTGCAGGCCGAGGCGCTGTGCAAGCTTCTCGGTGCCTACAGTTTTCAATAAGCCCGTCACAAGGTCGCGAATAATTTTGGCGACCAGCCAGCCGACCAGCACAATCAGAGCGGCAGCCAGAAGACGCGGAATGAACGCGAGGATGCTTTCAAGCAATCCGCCGAACGGCTCAGCCACTCCGCTGATGTTCAGGGCACCAAGTACACCCGGGATGAAGAGGAGCATCACGAGGTAAAATACAATATTCCCCGCTGTTTGAAGGAACTTATTGCCTTCCTCTCCGGTATCCGCCACCTTGAGCTTTTGCATGAAATTGGTGAAACGCGCTTTTTGCCCGCCTTTAATGATCAGCATTCTGAGCAGGCTGGCGATAACAAAAGCCAGCAACAGGATGAGGCCAGCCTTGAGAATGGCCGGTATGAAGCCGAGCATCGTACCAAACATGCCCATGAATGGTGAAGCAATGTTGCCCAGATTCAGAAGATGGAAAAAGATCATGAATACAAACACCAGCAAAATATAATAAACAATTTTTCCGATAAGTGCGTTTGTATCAAGGCCTTTTCTTCCTCCGGCATTATTTATATCTCTGGATTGTCCGTCCAGCTCCGCAGCATGCCGATCGTGACGCCCGAAGAGCCTCTCGTCCCAGCTTGTTTTCCGCAGCAGCTTTTCCACCGCTTTCCCGATCGCTTTGGCAATAATCCAGCCAATCAGCAATACGATCAGTGCCCACAGCAGGTTAGGCAGTTTTGATATGTAAATGGAGCTCCAATCGTAATTGTTAAAATAACCCATCCGTATAGCCTCCTTTATGATATTTCTTTTCCTATACCTGTTGGACAGACCGGTTAAACCAAGTGAAAAACCCTTCCATATCGGAAGGGCTAAAGCTTATTTTTTAATAAAAATACGTGAAGTCAAATGCCAGATTCAGAAAAAAGACTGTATGAATCGCTGCAAATAAAATGCCGTGTTTTGTGTATTTACTCATGTTCACCGTCTCCTTTCAGGTATGGTACTACATACCCTTATCTGGCCAACCGGTAAACATGCAAAAGGACCAGCCATCGCTGGCTGGTCCTTATTTTTATAGTTTGCTTGCTGCTGCCTCATCCAGGATGATGGTGACATTTGGATGATTTTGCAGGGCGGATGCCGGACAATCCTCGGTCACAGGGCCCTTGATCATTTGCTTGACGGCTTCAGCTTTTGCTTCTCCAAATGCAAGCAGAACGATTTCATCTGCTTCCATGATGGAAGCGATCCCCATCGAAATGGCATGAGTTGGCACGTCTTCTTCTTTTTCAAAAAAACGCTTGTTGGCCTCCCTGGTCGATTCGGCCAGTTCAACCACATGGGTTCTGGAATCAAAAGGGGTTCCCGGCTCATTGAAGCCGATATGGCCATTTATCCCGAGCCCAAGAATTTGAAGATTGACGGGATTTTTGGCCAGGACATCCTCATATCGCTCGCATTCTAGGTCTAAATTCTCAGCCATTCCGTTCGGCAGGTTCGTTTCCATGAAGTCCATATGGCTAAAAAGTTCTTCCTTCATATAAAAGTGATAGCTTTGCGGATCGTCCGCTGCCAGTCCGACATACTCATCCAGATTGACGGTCATAACTCCAGCAACATCCAGTCCCGATTCCCGCATGATGCCATATAGGCCCAGCGGTGTGCTTCCTGTTGCAAGCCCCAGAGTCTTGACCCTTCTTTCTGAAATCCCTGTTTTGACTAGCTGGAACGCCTTTTCTGCCGCTTCTTTGTCATTTTTAACCACAACCACGTTCATTTTTTAACCTTCCTTTCATATCCAACCCCAAGCTGGTATGTTTTTTGGACTTGCAGATTATCATCCATAATGACAAAATCCGCGTCTTTTCCAGGTGTGATTGCTCCTTTTGATGACAGGCCGAATTCAGCCGCCTGGTTCCCCGAGGTCATTTGGACTGCATCACTGATGGAGCATCCTGTAAATGCCATGATATTCCGGAATGCCGCATCCATTGTCAGGACACTCCCGGCTAGAGAGCCATTTTCGAGCCGGGCTTGGCCGTTTTCTACCCAAACTTTTTGGCCGCCCAGTTCGTATTCCCCTTCCGGCATCCCTTTCGCTCTCATCGCATCGGAAATTAACGTGATTTCTTTGGCGCCTTTTAGGCGATACGCAAGTTTGACCATATCAGGAGTAATATGGATGCCATCAGCAATGACCTCCGCCATCAGGCCGTCCGTCAGAAGCGCATGTCCTGCCACTCCCGCTTCCCGGTGATGCAGACCCCGCATGCCATTGTACAAATGCGTCGCGTGGGTGGCCCTGCTATTTAGCAATTCTTCCCTCACCGCATCAGAGTGTCCTACAGAAGGAACGATGCCATGCTCGATCATGGTCTGCTCAAACTCGGCTGCCCCTTCTTTTTCAGGAGCATAGGTAACGAGTTTTATCGATTGTCCCGAAGCTTCATGCCATCTCAAGAACAGGTCTATATCCGGCGGTACGATGAATTCAAGGGGCTGTGCGCCTGCCCTCTTTTCCGAGATGAACGGCCCTTCAAGATGGACGCCTGCAATGGAGGCATTTCCGTTTTCCATTGTAGCCTTGACCGATTGCAGAGCCTCTTCAATTTCCCGATGATCCTGTGTAATGGTCGTCGCAAAATAGGTCGTAACCCCTTCATCCAGGAGCTTTCGGCTCAGAAGCTTCAACTTTTCAGGATCGGCATCCATCACATCCACGCCGAAACCTCCATGGATATGGACGTCAATCATTCCAGGGATGACCGTCTTCCCTTGGAGATCGATAACCTCTTCATCATCCATTCTTGTATATTGATCCATGCTGCCAACTTCACTTATTTTTTCATCAAACCTGATATAACCGTTTTTAATCTCATCTTCAGAAGTCCCGGTATATATGTGTCCGTTGATGATCACTTTCGTTGCCAATATTTTTCACCTCAGTAAAAATCTCTGCTTTATCTAGTTTTCATTATAAGGCTCGCCTGTGGAACTGACAAACGAAAGGGGATTTTTAGAATACTTGCACGGACAATGCAAGCAATGTCAATAAAAAAACTGCCCGGCCCAAAGGCCTGACAGTCCGACTCTTCTAATTATATTACTCTTTTTGCTCCCACATACCGGGATTTCCAATAGTAGGGATCATTGATGTTTGTTATGGCTACGCCTTTTCCGGCGGAATGGATGAATTTATTGTTTCCGATATAGATGCCCACATGAGATACGCCTGATTTTCCTGTTTTAAAGAATACAAGATCGCCTTCTCTTAGTTGGCTCTTACTTACTGACTTGCCTTTTTTATACATGGTTGCAGATGTCCTTGGCAGGGTAATGCCTTTTTGCTTGAAGGTGTATGCAACAAATCCGGAGCAGTCAAAGCCTTTTGGGCTCATTCCGCCATACACGTAGCGGACACCCAAATATTTTTTTCCTTGTGCTGCGATGGAACTTCCGTTTGCGGCTGCGTTCGCTTCTTGAGGCTGTCCAACAATGAGTGTTAACATGACGGCTGCGACGATTGAAAGTAGAGCTTTTCTCAAAATAGACACTGTAGACGTTTCCCCCTGGACTTTGTTCTAGTCTTGTAGAACTAGTAATTAATGTCTATATTACCATGCAAAAATGCGAGAAAATTTTACATTTGTGTAACAAAGTTTTTGCATATTTGTAATATTAATAGGGTATATACGTATTTGTGCGCTTTTTTGGAAGAAAAAAACCCGCACTTCCACTCGGAGTGCAGGCTTTCATGTCTATTGGTTTATCCCCGTCATTTCCGGCTCCTGCACCGAAGCTCCTGCATCCAATGCTTGTTTGAGATCCTCCCAAATATCCTCCCAGGCTTCCAAACCCACGGAAAGCCGGATCAAATTGTCGGTAATGCCCATCTTTATCCTTTCTTCCTCTGGGACAACAGCATGGGTCATTGTGGCAGGGTGCTGGATGAGCGTCTCCGAATCCCCTAAACTGACTGCAAGCTTAATGAGCCGGCATCTATTAAGGAACTCTTGGGCATCTTCCTTGGTCCCTTCCAATTCAAAACTGATCATCCCGCCCGGCCGCTTCATTTGGCGTTTCGCTATTTCGTACTGAGGGAAATCAGGATCGCCAGGGTAATAGATTTTGCCGACTTTTGGATGTGCTTTCAGTTTATCCGCAATTTTTGCTGCATTATCACAATGGCGGTCAAGCCGGACCGGAAGCGTTTTGAGTCCCCGGATAAGCAGCCAGGCATCAAAAGGAGACATGATTCCGCCGATATCCTTCCGCATCGTCATGGCCAATTCGTCCAGCTGCTC
>DATBUB010000108.1:0-3580 GCA_036516555.1 Bacillaceae bacterium | reverse complement strand
CAGAAGAACATGATCCAAAGTCTCCCGCCTCATTTTGGCAGCTTCAATAAAAACAGCCAGATTGCTCTTAACCTTATCCTGCCCAATATACTGCGAAAGTGTCTGAGGACGGAGACTTTGTTCAAAAGAAACATCATTCATCATAGCTTCACCCGACAGTACACGATCCTCCATCCCTAATCCTCCTTGCATTCTTATTTCAGGAGCAGCTGAAGCGCCTGTTTAATGTATTGGTCTGTTGTAAGGCATTGTCCGGCAAGTCCGGCAGATGCCTTTTTCAATTCCCGTTCCGAATAGCCCAGTGCTGAAAGCGCCAGCAGTGCCTCCTCCAAAGCGCCATCCAGTTCCCCGGCCCCCGCCTTTTCTTCATGGCCGTCAGCCTCAAGCGGAGTATATCCTCCGGGAACATGATCCGTAAGCTTGCCCTTTAGATCCAATATCATCTGCCTTGCCGTTTTTTTTCCCACACCCGGAAATTTTGTCAGGAATTTTTCATCCTCATTCTCAATGGCTCTTACCACCTGTGCTGGTTCCCCAAAAGCAAGGATGGCCAGGGCGCCTTTTGGTCCGATGCCGGATACGTTCAGCAGCTTTTTGAACATCCACTTTTCATCCATGGCAAGGAATCCATAAAGGGCTATCAAATCTTCACGGACGTGCTGATATGTATAAATGGTCGCCATGCTTCCCTTCATTTCGGAAAAAACAAATGGGTTCGGTGTAATGATCTGATATCCGATCCCATTGTTATCAACCACGACATATTCCGGCCCGATATGTTCAACCGTACCTTTTATATATTCGTACAATGTCTTCTCTCCTCTGTCATGCTACCCATCATTGTACCATAATTTTCTCCCCGTAACGAATGAAAAAAACATGTGTTCGAGCAGGTCCTTTACAGTCTGATGCTGTTTATAAAAGTTGGGCCGCGGGTATTGATAAACAATGCATCTTGTTTTGCCAAATATCCAGTATACAAAGGAGGTTCCGTACATGAAAAAGAATGTTGTGGGCATTTTTGCATCCAGCTATGAAGCCGTGAGAGCAATTGACTCCATGCTGCAGGACGGGATTGACCGAAGCCATATATATGTCGTTGCAAAGGATGACTACGAAACTGGCGTCATTGAAGAAAAGACAGGTGTGGATTCGGAATTCGGACGGACCGAAGAGCATGAATCCAATTCTTTTCTCGATGGGCTTAAATCCTTTTTTAGTGGGAAGGATAACCAGTCGATGGGCTTCCCTGAACATTTGAGGGATATGGGTGTCCAGGAAGCTGATATTGACCGTTATGCCAATGAGGTGGAAGGCGGAAAAATCCTCGTTTTGGTAGACAGTGACTACGACATGGGGAGGACAGGTGTCCTATCTACTGAAAATATCCCGGAAAGGGCGACAGTAAATGTCAGACCCGCAACTCCTCCCCCTGATATTAAGCAGACGATTGCGATGAGTTCCGGCCGGTCAGTGGACGAGCTTTCCGATATCGACCCCGATGACAGAAACCTTAATACACTGAAGGCCGATTTGCGCGAGCACAATAACGGCAGCCGCGATTTTGGAGAGTTGAATGGCGGAACAGGTTCAGATATGGATGGAAGTTTAGGACAGGACGAAGTCTCAGGAAGTTTCACTGACAGGCCACGTGAGTATGAAGAAGAAATGGATCCATTTGAAAAAAGAGATCTGCGCGGCCAGCTCGGTCCCGAGCCAAAAAATGATTATGGAAACAATCTGGATGGCGGAAGGCGCGATCCAAAATATTAAACATGATGCCAAAAAGGCTGAACGCCTGCATAGTCTCGTTCAGCCTTTTTCTTGTTTTTCTTGTATCGAATATTGTTTCATGGTTTCCAGCACTTCCGTATAGTCTTCTTTCGATTTTACCGGTATCCCTTCCAAGAGCTGCAGCCTCTTGTTCCCTTGCAGTTTTTCAACGTCTATTTGAAAAAATGACTGGATGATGTCGGCATCTTCCGGCCTGCCATTGAAGATGGACAGTGTTCCATCCTCCGTAATTCCAAAGAACCCATTCATTTTGAGCAGCGGCGAAATATCACTTACATCCTTCTTGAATATAAGGCCCTTTTCATCCATTTCAACAAGCTGCCAGCTCTCATATTTCGCCCAAAAATCCTCCAAGGCCCAAATGGTTTCCTTCACTTTCTCTTCGCTTGTTTCCCCATCCATGTAAACCCTTTTCAGTGTAATGTCCATTATAAGAGGTCCGTCGGGAATATCAGCGGGCTGCTCTGCAGGCACGGCGGCTGTTTCAAGCGTATTCCCGCCGCTGGCATATTCCCTGTTTTCATTGGACAAAAGGAATCCCATCACCGACGTAAACAGGATTATTAAAACGGCTCTTCGAAATACGGACATACCGATCACCCCAATAGCCTTTAAAATAAAATTGCTTCCGGCTATAGTGTGGCCATTTTTTAACATGAATATGCTTTTCCTTTATAAATGGCTGATTCGGTCCGCCAATGCTGAAATGAATTTTCTGCGCAAGGGGAATTGCTTAACGGTCAAACCCATGACATAAGCCCGCTTGGCTACTGAAGGGACAGCGCCCTTGCGGCATAGATGATTCCATTCCCGGAAAATGTCAGCAGGGTATGAGAGGGCAATCAAAAACTCCCTGTTTGTTCCGAGCTCCTCACCAATCAGGGGTAAAAGTTTTTTTAATGACCACCCTAAATAAGGAAGGACCCGATTGGAAAGCTGAAGGATATCTATGGAGGGTGAAGCAATGGATATCAAGTCATAGTCAATGAGATACAGCCTGCCATCCTTGCCCCTGATAAAATTGTGGTGGGCTACATCTCCATGAATGATGCAGGTTGGCTCTTCTGAAAAAAGGGAGCCGTAAGGGCGCAGCAAATGGAGTGCCTTCCAGCCCCATCTAGAGTATTCCTTTAAATAAGGATAAGCTCCTGTTTTCACAAGGGAAGGAATGTAGGCTTCAAATTCGTCAAGTCGCTTTTCCCACTTTTGGATTTGCTGAAAAACGGGTATCTTTCCGGAAAAACGATCGGCAAAACTACTCGTTGTATTGTGATAATTCATCAATAAGGAAAGTGCATCGGCTTGATTCCGGGATGATTGATAATGGAACCGGGACGCTTCTTCCTCTTCTATAAACTCATACACGGCAAAATAACGGTCTTCAAAGACTGCGGGGCCAGATTCAACAGCAGGATGGAACCGATGTGTCCCATCAAATCCATAATCCTCTAATGTTTTCAGTAAGTCTATTTGGGCCAAGAGCAGCTGGCGATTTCCTCTTTCTTTAATGATCCAGCGCTTGTCCCTGATGTCCGCAATCCAAATTCCCCTTTTGATGCGCATCCATTCGTCAATCGGTTCCGCCAGCACTTTTTCCAAAAAAAGAAGGAGACGGGCTGCAGATCCGTCTCTTTCATGAAGTTGGCTTTTAGTCATCTTCATCCTCACTGTAATCCCTCGGCATGGCATACATATCTCCCGTTCCCTGTACTCCTCCGTATAATGAAGGATATTGTGCCTGATAAGGCATTTGCCCATACGGTGCCGTCATGGAGCCTCCATATGG
>DATBUB010000107.1:0-2066 GCA_036516555.1 Bacillaceae bacterium | reverse complement strand
TTAGGCACGCCGCCAGCGTTCGTCCTGAGCCAGGATCAAACTCTCATTGAAGTTTGTGAAGCGCAAGGATGCGCTAACAACGACGTTGCCACAGGACGTGGCGCTCTTAGTCGTTGATCCTTCTCGAATAAAGCTGGTCTTACAATTATTGTTGACGTTGTTTCGTTCAGTTTTCAAAGATCAAACTTGCTCGTTGCAGCGTGTTACTTTTTGCAGCAACGTTTATTAATATAACAGGATTTTTTTTAGGTGTCAATGGACTTTTTTATTTTTTATCCTTTTATCTTTTTCTTTGCAGGAAGCATGTATTTTATACATTCTTCATGGGTAGCAATTCGTTTAAATAATGTAAATAACGTTTTATAGCGATCTTGCATTGATTTTTTCACCATTGGTTCTATCCTTGTATCTTCCAGATCAAAAAGAATCTCATCCATCTCTCGCTTGAGCATGTAGATGATTTCATCTTTTTCCCTCTCATTTATCAGCATACCGAGCATGGCGCACCTCATTTCTGATTCAATGTATACATAGCTATTTCCATTAAATGAAAATTTATGACGCGGATTCCTCTTCGGACGGAATAATATTCTCCCTTTCGTCCGCCTATTTTTCATTTCATTCATATCTTGAGCAAGCCGCTGCATAGATTGTGATAGGGACAGGCAGACAAGGAGGATGGCCCATGAATTTTTTTATTACCCTGAACGGCCGGAGAGTAAAACAGGTACTGATGATTGTAGTGATTTCTTTCTTTACGGCTCTTCTATTTTATTCCCAATCGATTGCCAACACGCCGGTTTTCATGTCCAAGGAGGGCCCAAAAGCGATTTACAAAGGCGAGAAAGGGATTGCCTTAACGTTTAACCTCGGGTGGGGGGATGTTCAGGCTGCACCTATTTTGGATGTATTGGAAAAGGAAGGGGTGAAGGAAGCCACCTTCTTTCTATCAGGGGCCTGGGCGGAACGGCACCCCGATGCGGTGAAGAAAATAAAGGATTTAGGATATGAGATAGGAAGTCTTGGGTATGCCTACGAGGATTATACAGATATGGAAGATCCCAAAGTCAGGCGTGATATCACAAGATCTCTGGATGTATTTAAGAAACTGGATATTAAGGATACAAAGCTTTTGCGCCCGCCCACTGGCCACTTTGACAAACGCACACTGGAAATTGCCAACAAGCTCGGGCTGACAGTGGTGCACTGGAGCATCAACTCACAGGATTGGAAAAACCCTGGAGTGGAAGCGATTGTGGCAGAAACGAAGAAAGCCAAAAAAGGCGACATCATCCTTATGCATGCATCTGACTCCGCCACCCAGACAGCCAAGGCCCTGCCGCTGGTCCTGTCAGCCATCGGGGGCAAAGGAGAGCTGACAACCGTTTCCAATATGATTACGAACGGGAAGGTCAAGACGACAATAGTACCGTAGCAAGGAAAAGCGGAAGCGCCCTGACAGCTGCGACAAGCATAAGCCGGCTTGCGAGGAGGCAGCTCCCCAGCCACCACAGCAAGATGGCTTATGACCTCGAGGGGCTGGGCGCTGGAGCTGGACATGGAAAAGCAAAAGCGCCCTGAATAGCCCCGACAAGCATAAGATGAATCCAGCATTGATTGCATCCTCGGCCGCCTGCATCTTAAAAACCAACAGAAAAAGCGAACCTCATCGGCTCGCTTTTTTGTTTTTGTTCTTATTCACTGGCTTCACGGGTTCTGTCTGTTTTGGGGCCCGCTTGGCCGCCTCTTCGGCGGAGAGCTGGTTATACTTCGGCAGCACCAGCAGCTGATATGCATTGCATGCGATCAGCGGGAAAATCATAAGGAACATCCAGTTTTGTTCGTTGATGCGCAATACCGGAAGCCACTCCAGAATGGTAACGACCACCATGAAGAAGAGGGCCGAGACGAACGTGGAGCGATTCGTTGTTTTCGCCTTGAAGTACGCCACAATCAGGCCTGCAGCCAAGATGAAAATGGCAAGCCCAACGTAAGGCAACAAGCTTTCCCCCTGTCCAGCAAACGCCTGGAAGCGGAAGTAGATCAAGTCAAACAGAACAAACACA
>DATBUB010000106.1:0-12123 GCA_036516555.1 Bacillaceae bacterium | reverse complement strand
TTTGCTGTTGCAATTGGCACAGGGAAACAGAGCGTAAAGCCGCTGTTCTTTGTTCGCACAGCGTTGGCAACGATGGGTGCGTCCTTTGACAGTGATGCCAGGCTGCTTTTCGATGAAGCCATTGTTGATGTGTTCTTTAATCTTTTGCTTGGGAAATGGGATTTCTGAAAGCAGGAGGGATCTCCCTGTGAGGTGATACTGGAGTTCTGCGGAAAAAGGCGGTTTTGTTGGCACATCCGGTTTTATCGGGATATGCGGTTTTGTGGGTACATGCGGTTTTGTGGGGTCATGCGGTTTCACGTGCACATGATTTTTTGAGGGTATATTCTTTTTTAAGGGCACATTCTTCTTTTGGGGTACACGCTGGTTTGTCGGCACGTTTGTTTTTGCCAAGCCATCACCTCTTTTTTTGAAAAAGGGGGGATCGTTCCCCCTCGTCATTTATTTTATCGTCCAGCCTAGGCCCATCGACCCTTCGCCCAAATGGGTTCCGATGACAGGTCCGAAATAACTGATGGTAAATTCAACGTTCGAATAAAGGGATTCCAGTTCTTTTTTCCACTCTTCCGCCTCTTCCAGCCGGTTGGCGTGAATGATGGAAGCCTGCAGCGGCTCACCCTTTGCCGCTGCTTCACCCAAGAGATCGGTTATTCGTTTCATCGCTTTTTTTCGTGTCCGGATTTTTTCAAAAGGGACGATGACCTTGTCTTGGAAGTGCAGAAGCGGTTTAATGTTCAGGAGACCGCCGATGATGGCTTGGGCACTGGAAAGCCTGCCCCCACGCTGGAGGTGGGAAAGGTCATCAACCATGAAATAGGCATTCGTTGCCGATTTCATTTTCTCAAGCTGTTCAAGGATTTCTGATGGATCCTTGCCTTCCTGTGCAAGCATTGCGGCTTCCACCACGTAGAAGCCCTGCGGCATGCAGCTGATCTCGGAATCAAACGGGTGAACCTTGGCGTTTTCCATCATGCCGGCAGCGGCGACTGCTCCCTGAAAGGTTCCGCTGATCCCGCTTGAGAGATGAATGCTGATGATCGCATCGTGGTCCTGGGCGAGCCTGTTGTAAAGCTCCTCAAATTCTCCGATGGGAGGCTGAGTCGTCGTCGGGAGCTTGTCCCCATTCCGGACGGTTTCATAAAAATCCTCTGCAGAAATATCCAGCTCTTCCCTGTATGTTTCATTGTTGATGACAATACTCAAAGGAATCATATGTATGTTCCATTTTTCCCGAAGCTCTTTCGGAATGTAGGCAGTGCTGTCGGTCACAACCGCAGTCCTCATAAACATCACCCTAAACTATAAATATTTTCACCTATGAAATTGAAAAAAATAGATAATTGAATAAGTCCCTCCATTCTATACAATGAATCTGCTTTTGAAAAGGGGGACAGGCTTTTGGGGGACAGGTGAAACGCCCCCTGGCATTCCAGCCTGTCCCTTTAGTGCCTGTCCCCGGCTTGCCTTGTACTCTGCGGCACTTAATAATCCAAGGTCGATTCTACATATTTTTGATAGTGGTTCTGAGAATCATCACCATAGTATTGCAGTATTTTCTCAGTGGTAATAAGAGGACTTTTTTTGAGTTTGAGATAGGTTGAATAACTGCTCCATTGATATTCTTCTGGTCTTTTTACCAAATTGGCTTCAATAGGGTTTCGATGAATATATCGGCTGACATAAAGGAAGTGAGCTGCATCCTTGATCATTTTAGCTCCAAATCGGCCTTGAAAAACATGGCCAACGAGGTCATATCGCTTATTGAAGTATCTTGCATAGGAGGTATGTGCAGTGTGGATAATATTCCCCGGAGGATCATTTGAGGTTTCCAGGAGGAGATGAATGTGGTTATTCATTAAACAATATGCGTGGAGAGTATAGGGGTACTTCTCCTTGGCCTTCTTCAACATGGTCAAGTACCTTCTGTAATCGGCTTCATCATGAAATAACGATTCCTTTCTGTTCCCTCGGCTCGTGATATGGTAAATCGCCCCCGGAAACCAGTCCCGTCTTTGCCTTGCCATTAAATCATCCTTTCTAACTGATTTTGTGTTTCAATTACACCTATTCGACCTCCACTGCCAAAATCCTTCAAAAAGCAAAAAAGGGGACAGGTTGAAACGTACCTGGTACGTTTTAACCTGTCCCTTTCGAACCTGTCCCCAAAAAATGTGTCCCCCTTACCGCACCTCAACCCACCCGTTTTTGATGGCGGTGACAACTGCCTGGGTGCGGTCGTTGACGTTCATTTTTTGCAGGATGTTGCTGACATGGTTTTTGACGGTTTTCTCGCTGATGTATAAGGCTTCCCCGATGCCGCGGTTACTCTTTCCATCCGCGAGCAGCTGAAGGACCTCGCACTCCCTGCTTGTCAGCAGGTGAAGCGGAATATGTACTTCTGGCTGCTGATAGCCGCTTCCTTTATGCTGCTGGTTCGCCAGGCGGCGGTATTCCTTCACCAGCTTGTGCGTTACTTTCGGATGGATGTACGATCCGCCTTCCGCGACCACTTTGACCGCTTCAATCAGTTCGTCGGAATCCATTTCCTTCAACATATATCCGGATGCGCCGGTCTTCAGCGCATGATTGACATACGTCTCATCGTCATGGATGGAAAGAATGATCGCTTTTGTATCAGGATAAGCCTCCAAAAGCTGGCGAGTCGCTTCGATTCCGTTTGTCTGTTTCATGTTGATGTCCAGGAGAACGACTTCAGGAGAATGTTCTTCTACCAGACGTACAGCGTCGCACCCATCCTCGCCCTCTGCCACAACCGAGAATGTTTTTTCAAATTCAAGAATACGCTTGACGCCTTCACGGAACAATTGATGGTCGTCGATTATCACAATCTTGGTGGTCATTACCTTTTCCCCCTTGGAAACCTTTTTCATCTCTTCAATTGCCGTTGTCAATATAAACATCTCCCTTCAGTATAATCGTTATTCCATTACAGGTATATGAATCGTGACTTTGGTTCCTATGCCAGGTATCGAATCGATGGAAAATTCACCTTCCAGCGTAACCACCCGTTCCTTCATCCCAATGATTCCAAAGGAGCCGCTTTTCCTTTCTTCCGGATCAAATCCGATTCCATTGTCGTGGACAATGACGGTTGCCCGCTTGCTGCAAATTTCAATCTTGACCTTGATTTCAGATGCCTTCGAGTGTTTGATGGCATTATTGACGGATTCCTGTATCAGACGGAATATAGCCACTTCATATTTGGAAGGAAGCCGTTTATCCTCCCCAATATTGGAAAACGAAATTTTTGCCAGCTTGTTATAATCTTCGATGGTCTCCAAGTACTTTTTGAGGGTCGGGATGAGACCAAGGTCATCCAGCGCCATCGGCCTTAAGTCATAAATGATGCGCCTTACTTCATATAGTGCGGTTCGGATCATTTCTTTCAGACTTTTGATTTCCAGCAGCGATTGCTCAGGCCCTTGCTCTTTATGAACCTTTTCAGCCAGGTCGGAACGGATCAATACATTTGCCAGCAGCTGAGCCGGGCCGTCATGTATCTCCCGTGAAAGGCGCTTCCGTTCATCCTCCTGGGCTTCAATGATTCTCAAGCCGAAATCCTGTTTGATTTTTGCGTCTTCCAGCACTTCTCCAATTCCTTTGATGTCACTGACAAGATAATTGGACACAATGGAAATTTGGGAAACAAGCGAATCTGCCCTTTCAATCGTTTCCTGCAAAGCCAGCAGCCGTCTTTCCAAATCATTCCGGCGCTCAATCAGCTGTTTTTCCCGCTGTCTGCTGACCGTGAGCTTTGTATGCAATTCATGTGCCCTCTCGTAAACCTCGCGTACCTGCTCTTCCGAATATTCCCGGAAGTTCTGGCTTACTTCCGACAAACGCTTCCTTGCCATTTTGGACCTGACTTCCAAGTCATCGCCTTCTTCAATCACGACCGTCAATTCTTCCCGGATATATTGGAGCTCTGACACAAGCGAGTCATAATCGTGTCTGCACTGCTCGCCGATATGAAATATCTCATCCTTGCTCTTCTCAACCGTTTGGATCATGTGGTCAAGTATTTCATCCAGTGCCTTGATGTCAAGCTTTCTCAATACCATTACTGCCCCCGAGGGATCCCCCCTTTCCCGGAAAATATGTATATGCAGACCCTTGAAGCCAATATTACTTAATACCCACTCTTAAGGAAATAGACTCGTCTTTTAAGTATTTTAAAAAAATGTGCGAATGATATATTAATAAAACAATAGAGTCGGCACGCATAGTGGTTCTATTTACTCATTATATCATGTATACTTTCGTTGACTATGCTGATTTACTATATTCAATTTGGGAAAAAAACAGACAAACAGAAAGGAGATGGGGCAATGCTCCCGTTTTATTACACTGTAAAAGGACATGGAGAGCATGAAATCGTTATTCAAAAATCGAGATTTATTGCCCACATCAACAGGGTTGAAACAGAAGAAGCCGCCCAGGCTTTTATACAGGAAGTAAAGAAAAAACACTGGGATGCCACGCACAATTGTTCTGCCTATATGATTGGTGAACATAACCAGATCCAGAAGGCGAACGATGACGGCGAACCTAGCGGGACAGCAGGCGTACCAATGCTTGAAGTCCTCAAGAAACGGAGCCTGAAAGACACGGTTGTCGTCGTCACGAGGTACTTTGGCGGAATCAAGCTGGGGGCCGGCGGTTTGATCCGCGCTTACGGAAAATCCACTTCGGAAGGCATCAACGCAACCGGGGTGGTGGAACGCAAACTGATGACTGTCATGCACGTCAAAGCAGACTATACATGGCTTGGAAAAATTGAAAACGAATTGCGTTCTTCTGTTTTTCAGCTGAAGGACATTCAGTACACTGACTTTGCTGAAGTGGAGGTTTATACCGAAGTCTCCCAAACCGGGCCGTTCACCGACTGGATCATTGACCTGACAAATGGACAAGCTGTTGTGTCGGAGGGCCAGCAGCTTTATATGGAAAACGATGTATAAATCAGAAGCCGCGCCGGCTTCTGTTTTTTCTTGAAAATCCATTTCCCTGCCCTAAAATTACATCAAAATGGGATTTTCTCCTAGGAGAAAACGTCATTTTCAACCTGTTTTTGACTTCAAAACCTAATTTTCACTCTCCCATTCTCTCATTTTTCACTTTCGACTTTCAACCCTCTTTTTCTTATCCTTGTAGACAACCCGGGAATACATCGAAAGCGCGCTTTCCCGAAAGGAAACAGGATGGTAAGTTTCGACGAAATTGTCAGGCAGTATGAGCCGATGATTCACCATATGCTCCGAACACTCCACATCTATAAAAACAGGGAGGAGTTTTACCAAATTGGGCTGATTGCCCTTTGGGATGCATGGAGAAAATTTGATCCTGCAAAAGGCAATTTTGAGAGTATCGCATACAGGTATATACGAGGAAGGATGTTAAACGAGCTGGCGAAGGTAACAATGCTGGAGGAACGCAATGTATGTGCAGATGAATCCTTTTGGAATACTGCCGTTGACAGCAGCAGCGATCCATTCGAGCTTGCAACGCTTCTTTCCTACAGCAAAGGCCTGTCACCCAAACAGCAAAGCTGGGTGGTCTATACTTTTCATTTCGATCTGACTGTTAAGGAAATTGCGGAAAAAGAGAACGTGTCTGTGTCGGCAGTAAAAAAATGGCGAAAGGGCGCCTTGGAAAAATTGCGGATGAACGTCCGCCTGCTATAAACAGACATATGAAAAAAAGGCAGCTCCTGCAGCTGCCTTTTATACATGGGAAACAATCATCTCGGCTTTGCCGTCAAACCCAATCCTGCCCGAACCGCTGGGCAAGATAAAATGGTTACCTTTACGGATATCGTATTTCTGTCCTGAAACCTTCATGCCAGCATGACCCGAGAGTACGCTTACGAGCATAAACTTCCGGTCCATGATGAACTCCGCCTGGCCAGCGATCACCCATTTATGCACAGAAAAATAGGGTGATTGTACAAGGGTAATAGCCTTTGCACCTTCCTTCATCTCCATCATGGCTTCAGGCTTTTCATCCCGATGGGGAATCGCTGTGACGTCGAGGGCTTTCTCAAGGTGAAGTTCCCGCTTGTTTCCATCCTCCCCGACACGGTCGTAATCAAAGACCCTGTAGGTTGTATCGGAGCTCTGCTGGGTTTCCAGCACGAGTGTCCCCCCGCAAATGGCATGAATCGTTCCACTGGGCAAATAGAAAAAGTCCCCCGGCTTAATGGGAATCCGCTTGAGCAGAAGATCCCATTCACCGCTCTCGGCCATGGCGGCAAACTCTTCCCTGGAGTTGGCATGATGTCCGAGGATGATTTCTGCCCCTTCTTTACAGTCAATGATGTACCAGCATTCAGATTTTCCCATGTTCCCATTTTCATGCTTAGCCGCATATTCATCTCCGGGATGGACCTGGACGGTCGTCAGGAGCGGGAAAGTACCCCTTCCTGACGTTTCTCCAAATAATTCCGGGTGGTTCTCCCACAAACGATCAAGGGCAACACCCGAGTACGGACCTTCCTTGACAATGGAAGGGCCATTCAGATGGGCGGAGATGGCCCAGCACTCCCCGGTCTGTTCAGACGGGATGTCATATCCGAATGTATCTCGGAGCCGGGTTCCTCCCCAAATGCGCTCCATAAATACAGGCGACAAAAACAGAGGCTGCACCATGGAAATCTTCCCTAATCCTCTTTCCCTGCGGCCTGACGGGCAAGCTTGAGGGCTCCTATAATGCCTGCATCATCCCCAAGACCCGGCGGAACAATGTACTCTTCAATCCTCTCTGTAATCTCAGGGAATGAAACATAGCCGTTCAAAAGCTTCTGTACCTGTTCCCGAACGAGCGGAAACAGGTGCTCCTGCTTCATGACGCCGCCGCCCATAATGATTTTTTGCGGGGATAAAACCAATACATATTGCATGAGAGCCTGCGCAAGATAGTATGCTTCAATTTTCCATACTTTCGTGATGTCAGCCAATTCATGGCCTTTTTTGCCCCATCTGTGCTCAATTGCCGGCCCCGCCGCAAGGCCTTCCAAACAGTCCCCATGGTATGGGCAGTTTCCTGCATATGAATCTTCAGGATGTTTCCGAACGAGTATATGGCCCATTTCAGGGTGGGTAAGCCCCTCCAAAAGATTTCCTTTTATGGCGGCTCCCGCACCAATCCCCGTGCCAACTGTGATATAGAGACAGCTGTCCAGTCCTACTGCAGCACCGTGAATCAGTTCTCCCAAGGCAGCGCCGCTTACGTCTGTATGAAACTCTATCGGAACATCAAGCGCATCACGCATCGTCTGAACAAAAGGGAAATTTGACCAGCCCGGCTTCGGCGTGGAAGTGATATGTCCATATGCCTGACTGTTCTTATCAATGTCGATCGGCCCAAACGAACCGATGCCCAGCCCTTTCAATGGCCGGCCTTTAAAAAAACGGATGACTTCCGGCATCGTCTCCTCGGGTGTCTTGGTCGGAAATCGAATCCGGTCCACTATGTTCCCGTCCTCAGTCCCAACTGCACAAATAAATTTTGTTCCTCCCGCTTCAATCGCTCCCAGCATCGATTCAGCACCCCTTTGAAAATACTATTTTTGAATACTCTCAATAAAGGTTTGGAAGGCTTTCTGTCCTTCCGCCGTTCTCTTAAACACTCCTGCATGCTCCAAAACTACAGAGAAAATCCTGCCCACTTCTTCTCTTAAGACTTCCTGAACATTCTCCGAGGTCAACCCTGCTGCACTCCCCCTCACAGATGCTGCCCAGGCGGCATGTTTCCTCGTCCTCTCGTCAGCATGAATTCGATACTCCCAGTCATCTTCCAGCAAGTATTCCCCTAGCACCTGAAGTTCTTCTTTCAAGCGGCCAGGAAGAACGGCAAGTCCCATTACCTCTATCAGCCCGATATTTTCTTTTTTAATATGATGGACTTCCTCATGAGGATGAAAAATGCCAAGCGGATGTTCTTCGCTCGTCCGGTTGTTCCGAAGGACAAGGTCAAATTCAAAATCCTCTCCCGACCTTCTCGCGATGGGGGTCACCGTGTTGTGGGGAACCGTTCCTGTGTGTGCCAGTATACCAGACTCGGGATCACTGTAGTATTTCCAGGAATTTGTGATCAGGGAAGCCAGCTCTGAAATTTGCCTGCGATCCTTTCCGCGGAGGCGGATAACGGACATCGGCCATTTCAGGATGCCTGCCTGGACCCCTTCATAACCCGTAAAAGTAAATGAGGATTCCATTTCAGCTTTCGCCATAGGAAAATCATGATGTCCGCCCTGAAAATGATCGTGGCTTAAAATCGATCCGCCTACAATAGGCAAGTCGGCATTCGAACCGACGAAATAGTGCGGAAACTGTTCAACAAAATCAAGCAGGCGATCGAAGCCTGCCTTTGATATTTTCATAGGGCGGTGCTCGCCTGAAAATACAATCGCATGTTCATGGTAATAAACATACGGGGAAAATTGAAGGAACCACTGCTCCTTGTTCAATTGGACAGGGATCACGCGGTGATTCTGCCTGGCTGGATGGTCAAGTCTCCCCGCATACCCCACATTTTCCTTGCAGAGAAGACATTCCGGATATGTAAAAGCAGCCCGGTCCCTTTCCGCCGCAATGGCAGCAGGATCCTTCTCCGGTTTCGATAAGTTGATCGTGATTTCCAGTTCTCCATATGGTGTAGGAGAATACCAATGTTCATTTTTCGCTATCCGGTCGGTCCGGATGTAATGGGAGTCCCTGGAAAGTCGATAAAAGAATTCGGTTGCCGCTTTCGGCCCCTCGGTTTTATACACGTCAAAAAATCGGCGGATGACCGTCGAAGGCCGCGGCACAAATGCCCCCATGATTTCCGTATCGAGCAGGTCCCTGAACGTAACAGTATTTTGCTCAAGGATTCCGTTTTCAGCTGCCCAGTCCAGGATTCCCGCCAGCAGATCAGCCGGGGAATCATCCTGAACGTCCCCCGTTTCCATGATCCTGACTTCGTTCAGCCCTAACATGGCCAGTATTGTGTTACGGACATAATCCACATCCCACTGTTCAATCAGATTCTTATTCAGGCCATATTGGATCAGTTTCTCGATTTGTTCATTAATGCTGCCCGGCATCGTATTCCCTCCCTGTTATTGTCCATATCCTTGAGGGTGCTTTTGAAACCAGTTCCATGCGCTTTCTATCATCGTTTCAAGAGAGGCCCGTTTCGGTTCCCACCCGAGTTCATTGCGTGCTTTATCTGATGATGCCACCAGTCTGGCCGGGTCCCCTGCGCGGCGTTCCGCCACAACGGCAGGAATAGCTCTGCCTGTCACTTTTCTTGCGGCATCTACCACTTCTTTGACACTGAAGCCATTGCCGTTTCCTAAATTATACGTACCGCTTTCGCCGGTCTTTTGCAGTTTCTCAATGGCCAGGATATGCGCATCCACCAAATCCATGACGTGAATGTAATCCCTAATGCATGTTCCATCAGGGGTATCATAATCCTCACCGTAAATCGCAATCTCTTTTCTCTTGCCAAGAGCTGCTTCCAGAATGATCGGAATCAAATGGGTTTCCGGATTGTGGTCCTCTCCAATGATGCCGTTTGAATGCGCACCGGCCACATTGAAGTATCGCAGGACAACATACCGGAGGCCGTAAGCCTGTTCGCACCATTTAAGCATCTTCTCGATGGCCAGCTTTGTTTCGCCATACGGGTTTGTCGGGCTCGTCTCTGCTGTCTCCACAATCGGGATTTCTTTTGGCTCCCCGTAAACGGCTGCCGTTGATGAGAAAACAATGTTTTTGACGTCATGCTTTTTCATGGCCTTCAAGAGTGCTATGGCACCGCCTACGTTGTTGTCGTAATACTTCAGCGGTTCATGGACACTTTCACCGACCAGGGAGTCGGCAGCAAAATGCATGACGGCGTCAATGCGGTTTTCTGTAAAAATACGGTCCAGGAAGGCCTCTTCCCTTAAATCTCCATTGTAAAGCACCGCGCCTTCCATAACCCCGGCGGCATGGCCTTTTTGCATATTATCCGCCACAATGACCTCTTCACCGCGTTCAAGAAGCTCCGCCACCGCGTGGCTCCCGATATAGCCTGCTCCTCCGCAAACCAATATTCCCATACATGATTCCTCCTGTTATACAAATAATTCCCTGGCGCCTTCACCGATTCCCACGACATAAAAATCCGCTTTGAGTCCGGTTGCAGCCTCGTATCTTTCACCTGTTTTTTTGATAAATTCATCAAGCGTTTCTTTTTCCACCAAGTTGATCGTACAGCCACCGAACCCGGCACCCGTCATACGGGATCCGACCGCTCCTTCTTCCCAAGCGGCTTCTACAAGGGCATCCAGTTCTCGGCCCGTTACTTCATAGTCATCTCTCAATGATATGTGAGACTCGTTCATGAGCTTGCCGAATGCTTCCACATTCCCTGCCTTCAGTTCCTTTACTGCAGAAAGGGTACGCTGGTTTTCATATACGGCATGCTTTGCTCTTTTCCGGTCAATCACATTGTCAATCAGATGTTTATTCGCTTCAAATTCTCCGATAGACAGTTCGCCCAAGGAACTGATATCCAGCCTTGTCTGCAGCTGCGCAAGGGCACGCTCGCATTCCGAACGCCGCTCATTGTATTTGGAATCTGCAAGTCCCCGGCGCTTGTTCGTATTGGCGATGACAAGAACCCTGTCCGTCAGATCAAGAGGGCTGTATTCATATTTCAATGTTTGACAGTCCAGTAACACAGCATGGCCTTCCTTGCCCATCCCGCATGCAAATTGATCCATGATGCCGCAATTGACACCCACAAACTCATTTTCCGCTTTTTGGGACATTTTCACAAGCTCCACCTGCTCAATGGCAAACCCAAAGCACTCATTCAGGAGGACGGCTGTTGCAAGCTCAATGGAGGCGGAAGATGAAAGTCCGGCACCATTTGGTATATTACCGAAGTATAACACATCCAGCCCTGAATCAATGTCGAAGCCTTTTTGCCGGAAAATATGAGCAACCCCTTTCGGGTAATTGGCCCAATCATCCTCTTTCCGGAAGGCAAGTCCGTCCAATTCCGCTTCAATGATCCCTTCTCCCGGGAAATTGGCTGAATAAAACCGGAGCGTTTTATCGCCCCGTTTCCGGGCAAGTGCGGTTGTTCCGATATCGAGGGCACATGGAAACACATGCCCCCCATTATAGTCTGTATGCTCACCGATCAGGTTGACCCTGCCCGGAGCAAAAAAGATGCGGGGATCCGCTCCCTTCCCATACACTTTGGCAAACTCTTTTTTCAATTCTTGTATCTCTGTCATGCTTTCACCTGCTTCTAAGAATTCTGGATTTGCCTTATTATATCACGTATTTAAACTTTGTTAATTAATTTAATTTATATTCAGTCTGTTTTTTCATCGAAAAAACATATAATCCCCCGCCAAATCTATGGCAGGGGAATGATCCTACTTAAACACGGGGCCAGACTGTTTTTTATTTCCAGGGACCATCCCTTTAACGAGCGGCCATCCATCCTCCCATACGAGGGGGTCAATCATGAGCGGCCTTCTCGTTGCCCCGAGGGGCAGCAGCGGCTCCTCCGGGTCAATGGCATGGTACACGATCCAGTCTGTCCCATCATCGTCTGTGACAATGGCGTTATGCCCGGGACCCACAAACCGGTTCCCCTCTTCTCCGGGGAGGTGGCCCATCAATACAGGAGTACCGCCTCCCTGGATCAGGTCAACACCCTCTTTATCCGTATATGGGCCTTGCACATTTTCCGATCTCCCGACCCCCACATTGTAGCTGCTGTTCTCCCCTTCACAGCACGAACCGCGGGAGCCAAAGAAATAGTAATACCCGTCCCGTTCGATTACATAGGATGCCTCATAGTCATTCCCTGCCACATGGAACTTCTCCCCAATCGCGCTTAAGCCGTCTTTTGCAAGTTCAATGCCGAATATTCCATGGAAACTGCCCCAAAACAAATAGGGGGTTCCTTCGTCAACGAACAGCATAGGATCAATGGAATTGCCCACCCCTATATCCGAGCTGTCAAACAGCTTGCCCTTATCCTCAAAGGGGCCTTCTGGTTTATCCGAAACAGCCACGCCGATTCCGGGGTTTTGGTCCCCCCACAACG
>DATBUB010000105.1:0-3155 GCA_036516555.1 Bacillaceae bacterium | reverse complement strand
AACTACCCCGTAAACAGCATAGGAAATAAAGAAGTTAAAATACTCCCTGCCATGATAATCAATCAGCGCAGATTCATCCTTTTTAAGGAGCCAGATGATCAAAGGCCCCAGGATAGGAAAAAAGAAACTCGATACATAAATGGCGGCGGCCAATACTTTTTCTGTGTTTGATTCCATCGTTCATCCCCCAGTAACTTTTTATTATCAATATATACGATTCCCTCAACATAAAGTTTCAACAAGGAGTAAAAAAACTTGTCGAAAATACATGGAAAACGACATAAAAAAGATGCAATTTCCCTATTTTCAAATAGCTATTATTTTTGTATGATGTCAGTAGAAAGTTGCACAATTCCATACAGCTCTTAATTGAGGGAAGGCAAATGGTGCGCCACCAGTCCTGAATATCGGCTGGTTCTAGTGGGTTCGATTCCCACCCCGAAATTTTTTATGCACTTTTAAAAAATTTCGAGGGTAGGAACGAATCGACGGGACTGCCCTGCCCAGGAGGGGTTAAAATGCTCAAGAAACGTGATGTATATGGGCATGAATGTCATGCTTTGTATGATCAGATGACGCACCCGGATGTCTTCCCTTTTGTACGTCAAAAAGCTTATTCATATGAAGAGTTTTTGTTTCTGACTAAACAGACCATTGAGGCCGAAGAACGAGGAGAATTGATTTCCCGCACCATTCTCGATGAATGGGGCAATCCGATCGGCACCATAAATTTATACGATATTCAAGAAAATGCTGGGTTTCTGGGCACATGGATCGGGAAACCATTCCATGGGAAAGGGTACAACCATGGGGCAAAGGAGGCATTTTTTCAGGAGCTCTTCTTTGAAAAAAGCATCCATACGGTTTATATGAGAATCCGTAAGGAAAATATCCGTTCCAGAAGAGCCGCCGAAAAACTCCCCTATACCATCAAAGCAAACCAAACAAGGCCAGCCATTTTCCAGCAGCTGAACAGCACCGAATATATATATGATCTTTATGAAATTTCAAAAGACTTATATACCATGAATTTTTTAAGAGAAAGTGCCAAGTTGGAAGAAATGCACCCAATGGAAGCATAATGATCAAAAAACAGCCGGTGCGTAGCCGGCTGTTTTATTTGTCCCTTCCCCTTGACTTACATAATTCGTTATACAGGTTCCTGAGTTCATATGTCTTGTTCAATTCGAGCTTATTCCTTTTCACTGGATGATGCGTAATCCCCCATTCTTTTAACTTTAAGATAAACCAACCCTTAGAATATTTATAGGCCATTTTCTTCCCTCCTCCGCACTTGTCCTCCATTTTATGAACGAGAAGAAGATTATATGCCTTTCTAGTTAACATAACTTTATTATTGTATATTGAAGGCTGGTCTCGTTTTTTCAACATTTGTGATATAATTCCTTCTATATCATTTGGGTACTGGAGAGGTTACATATTATGAAGCAAACAAAAAGCGCAAAAGAAAAATTCAGACAGCTTCTCCTGATATTAGTTCCGATACTGGTGACTCAAATTGCCATGTCCTCCATCGGCTTTTTCGATATCATGATGACGGGCAAATACTCACCTGTCCATCTTGCAGGGGTTGCGGTGGGATCCTCAATTTGGATGCCGGTCTTTACAGGCTTAAGCGGAATTCTTCTTTCCGTTACCCCGATTGTTGCACACTTGATTGGAGCCGGACAAAGACGAGACGTCCGTGTATCTGTCATGCAAGGCATCTATGCCGGTGCAGCGATGGCCCTGCTGATCATAGGAATCGGCGCTTTACTGCTGGATCCCCTATTGAATGCGATGCACCTTGAACCTGAAGTTAGGCGTGTGGCAAAGCTTTATCTTCTATCGCTGTCCTTTGGGATGATCCCGTTGTTTGTATACAACGTCCTAAGATCATTTATCGACGCTCTCGGAAAAACGCGGGTTACCATGATGGTTACACTCATGTCCCTGCCCATTAATGTCCTTTTCAATTATCTATTCATTTTTGGTGCGTTCGGCTTTCCAGAATGGGGCGGGATCGGAGCAGGAATAGCATCGGCCATCACCTATTGGCTTATTACCTTGATTGCCGTCTTGATCATTCATCGGACTAAGCCTTTCCTCGACTTTAAGGTATTCGCAGGATTCCAAAGGGTTTCGTTTGAAAAATGGAAAGAGATATTCATATTGGGCGTGCCCATTGGCCTTGCCATTTTTTTTGAAACCAGCATTTTTTCGGCAGTAACCTTATTTATGAGCAACTTCGGTACAAACATCATTGCTGCACATCAGTCAGCCTTGAATTTCAGTTCTATGCTCTATATGATACCTCTTAGTATTTCCATGGCATTGACCATCCTTGTAGGCTTTGAAACGGGAGCAAAACGACTTGCGGATGCAAGAAGCTACAGCTATCTCGGCATCGGAACGGCTGTTGCCCTATCCTCATTTTTGGGGCTGATGCTGCTAATTTTCAGGTCAAATATCGCAACATTATATAGTGATGAACAAGGTGTTGTTGATCTTATTGCCCGATTTTTGCTATATGCCGTTTTTTTTCAGCTTTCCGATGCAGTACTTGCTCCAATACAAGGAACGCTTCGCGGATATAAAGATGTCAATGTCACTTTCTTGATGGCTCTTCTATCCTTTTGGATCATTGGGCTTCCCCTTGGCTATGCACTTGCACACCATACAGATATGGGGCCATATGGCTACTGGCTTGGATTGATCACCGGACTTGCTGTCGGTGCTGTTGCATTGGCTTTCCGCCTGTCAATTGTACAAAGAAGAATGATCAATAAATTAGAAAAAGAACAGGCATAAAGCGCCTGTTCTTTCTGTTCATTATTTACCGATGAATTGCTGAGTCCAATAATTGCCTTCCGCTACATATCCTACACCGATATGTGTAAAGCTGCTGTTGAGGATATTTGCACGGTGGCCAGAACTGTTCATCCATGCTTTTACGACTTCCTCAGGTGTACGCTGTCCATAGGCAATATTTTCACCTGCAGAACGATACGTGATGCCAAATTTTTTCATCATATCAAATGGGGAACCGTAAGTAGGACTGTTATGATCAAAATATTTGTTCACGGACATATCACGGGATTTTTCACGTGCTACTTTACTTAGCTCAAGATCCACTTTCAGAGGAGCAAGACCGT
>DATBUB010000104.1:0-24926 GCA_036516555.1 Bacillaceae bacterium | reverse complement strand
TCAGAGTGAGCACTTATAGAATGAAGCTGTACCTGCCCAATACAAACAGGAGATGGTGATATGTCTGAAAAAATCCAGCTGTTGAATCCAAATCCCTCCAAAAAGGGAGCCGTCATTGACCGCCGGAAGTATGAAACGGTTAAAGAAACCATACTTGATATCACAGAAGAAAGAGGCGACATACTCTTTACAGAACTGATGGATGAGGTAGTGAGCCGACAAAAGGAATCCTTTGAAGGCTCTTCCTCATGGTACTGCACAGCAGTTAAACTGGATTTGGAGGCAAGGCGCATTATTGAGAGGATAGACTCCAAAAGTCCGCAAATAGTAAAAATGGCGGAGGCAAAATAGATTTTTTCTATTGAAAAAAGATGGAGAATGAACTCCACCTAGTAATCCACCTCCTCAAAGTCCTTCGGCTGGGGGACAGGCTGGCCGGTTTCTTCGTTGAAAAAATCTTCTACTGCCTGGCGTCCCTCCAGGTCTTCTTTTCTTACTTGGCTTTTTTGACTGTTTTGTTTTTTCATAAATCCAATCTCCTTCCTTCCGTCCTAACCGTTAATATGTGCTATTTTGCAAATTGCAAACATGCTGCGCTTGAACCCAGAGCATACTTTGGTAGTATAGTAAGTGATGGAATAAAATTGATTGAAAGAAGGAACATGTGTGATTGCGAAAACGGAACAAGATATACAGGGGCTTAAAGAGATAGGGCAGATCATCGGAAAAATCAGGGATGAAATGATCCGAAAAACGCAGCCGGGAATGACCACAAAGGAATTGGATGATATCGCAGGGGAATTATTTGAACAATACGGAGCGGTTTCTGGCCCGAAAAGTGAGTATGATTTTCCTGGCTTTACGTGTATAAGCGTCAATGAAGAAGTCGCCCATGGCATACCCGGAAAACGGGTGATTCAGGAAGGGAATTTGATCAATATTGATGTATCCGGCTCAAAAAACGGCTATTTTGCGGATACCGGCCGTTCATTTGTTGTCGGGGAGGGAGACCCAGAGTTGTTTCGTCTTTGCGAAGCGGCCGAGAAAGCATTCGAGGCAGGGCTGTTGAAGCTGAAGGCCGGTTCCAAATTGAGCGGAATTGGCAAAGTGGTGCACAAAACCGCCAGAGAACACGGGTTTACCGTCATCAAAAATTTGACCGGACACGGAATCGGACGTTCCTTGCACGAATCGCCCGACCATATCATGAATTATTATGAACCATGGGATAACCAGCTGCTGAAGGAAGGGATGGTGGTCGCATTCGAACCATTCGTTTCTTCCGGGGATGAAGAAGTGTATGAAAAAGAAGACGGGTGGACGTTTGTAACGAAGCGGCACAGCTTTGTTGCCCAAGTGGAACACACGGTTTTGATAACGAAAGAAGGACCTATTATTTTAACACTATAAAAAATGCAGAATTGGGCAGGCTTGCAGGCCTGCCTTTTATGTATACAAAAAATAAATAATAGGAAGTGTCGTAAGGGGATATTCTTAACACGTAAGCAGTCACGGGAATATGCTGATTAAAAAGAATTGGACGGAATTGATGTGAATAGGGAGACTAAGCAACTTACCGGGGCCTGGATTCAGGCAATCGGGACTGTCACTGCGGCGGTAGGCAGTACGCCTTCAGAGCTGCTTCATGAGGAACATCAGCGCAGCCTTGCGTTATGGGGAAATGTCCTGCAGGCTTCTGGAAATTCCCTGATTGCAGATGCCGAGCGCAATTTTACACTGGGAAAGCTGGGGAATATCATCCAGGCAATCGGCAATTTAACGGTTGTGGCTGGCATACTGCTGCCTCTCACGGAAAAAGCAAAGCAAACGTTTGATATAAACGGGAACTTAATACAAGCAGTCGGAGGCGGAGTATCCCTGTCGGAAGGATTGGGCGAACAAGGGACTTCGGGTGAGGAAATCTATGCTATAGGGGACACCCTTCAAGTTATCGGAAATTCATTTCAGGCATTTGGCGGTTCACTTATGTTAAGGGAGTGGGACGAAGAAGATGTGGAGAACAAGAGGGGGATTCTCCTGGGATTTCAGGGCGGCTGGATACAGGCTGCCGGTTCGGTTCTTCAGGCCTTGCAGCAAACAAAAGATGCCGCCTCCACTGGATTCCAGCACGAAGCCAACTCATGAAACGGTAAGCAAAAGCCCTTACGATCGCTCCCATTTTTTTGATCATATACTCGAAACCCATGAGGTACTTGATGTATAATAATGAAGGTATCATGCAGTCCATACGGATAGAAACGCGTGAATCTTTTATTAAGTATCCAGATTCAATATTGAAAGAGAGTGGTGCATCATGGGACGAAAGTGGAATAATATCAAAGAGAAAAAAGCATCCAAAGATGCCAATACAAGTCGCATATATGCAAAATTCGGCCGTGAGATTTATGTCGCTGCCAAGCAGGGAGAACCGGATCCGGAGTCCAATCAAGCTTTGAAGGTTGTACTCGAACGGGCTAAAACCTATAGTGTGCCCAAAGCCATCATTGACAGGGCGATAGAAAAAGCCAAAGGCGGATCGGAAGAGAACTATGATGAGCTCCGCTATGAAGGCTTTGGACCGAACGGTTCCATGGTGATTGTCGATGCTCTGACCAACAATGTGAACCGCACAGCTTCTGAAGTCCGTGCCGCCTTTGGAAAAAACGGCGGAAACATGGGTGTCAGCGGCTCTGTAGCGTATATGTTCGATGCTACAGCCGTCATCGGCATCGAAGGAAAAACAGCAGATGAAGTCCTTGAATTGCTGATGGAAGCCGATGTAGATGTTCGAGACATTCTTGAGGAGGACGAAGCGGTGATTGTGTATGCGGAGCCCGATCAGTTCCATGCCGTTCAGGAAGCCTTCAAGAGTGCAGGTATCATGGAATTCTCAGTAGCAGAGCTGACCATGCTTGCGCAGAACTATATCACATTGCCTGAGGATGCGCAGGCACAATTCGACAAAATGATTGATGCCATTGAAGATCTTGAGGATGTACAGCAGGTTTATCACAATGTAGATCTGGGAGAATAACGGTTAGAACAGACCTTTGTCCATATAAGGGTCTGTTTTTTTTTATCGGCGTCCAGGGGCGTTTGTATCCACCAAAAGAACTGGCTGCATTCAAACGAAAAAGCATATATAATAAATAAAAGTCTGAAAATTTTATCAATGGAGACACTTTTTGAAATGGGGGATATTGGATGAGGATATTTTTAAGGAAAAGCAACAGACAAAAAAGCTCTAAACCAATTAGGGTGATAAGAATCTTCCTGGCTTCCTTGATGACAATTCTGTTTATCATGGGAATCATCCGTCAATTCGATTTTTATTATTTTGGGCTTGTCTTCCTCGCCGGGTCTGTTATTTCGCTCATAGATGGATTTGAAAGTTTGTTCAGGAAAGAAAAAAGAGAGGTGTATGTTATAAGCTTTGGCGAGGGAATCCTTTATATTGGTCTTTCGATTTTTCTAATGATCATACCTAAATAGGAGGGAGAAGCTGATTGGTTATCAGGAAAGCTGAAGTAACAGATGCCGAAGGAATAGCCAAAGTCCATGTGGATTGCTGGAGAACAACCTACAAACAAATTGTTCCTGATGAAGTGCTGGACAACCTAACTTACGAGCGGCGTACACAATTGTGGATTCATAATATTTCATGCGAAGACAGCTATGTTTTTGTGGCAGAGAATGATAAGGGGGACATTATCGGCTTTTCGTGTGGCGAAAGGGAAAAGACGGGAAACTATCCGGGATTCGAAGGCGATGTCACCTCCATATACATATTGGAAGAGCATCAAGGGCGCAATATCGGCAAGGCATTAATCCGTGAACTGTTTCATCAGTTCCAAAGTATTGAGGTATATTCAGTATTGGTATGGGTTCTGGAGAAAAACAAATCTCGACTTTTCTATGAACGGATGGGTGCGGAATTGGTTGCGGATAATCAGACCGTAAGGATTGGGGAAGCAGAGCTGGCTTTATGGGGATATGGGTGGAGAGATATTCGGAAGCTTTATGAGTTTGCCTAAGCAATAACCCCTTCCAAGAGGGGGAGGAAGGGGTTAGTCACACTACTTATATTGATAATGATAATCTTTATCAATTGAATTGTCAAACAAAAATTACATAGATTAGAAAGATGAAGGGGAAAATGCCTGATGATCTATCAAAGTGGGGAATTGACGGTCAGGAAATTGCAAGCAGATGATGGGGAATTATTGGCTAAGTGGCTGTCAGATCCTAAGGTGCTCGAATATTATGAAGGGCGGGATCGTGCTTTTGGCATAAAAGAGGTCAAACGAACGTTTTACAACAGGGAGCACGGGGTTCAGCGATGTATTATAGAATATGAAGGTACAGCAATCGGCTACATTCAATACTATCCTCTTGATGAAGAAACGAGAAATGCATATGGGTATTCGGATGATCAGAGAACCATTTACGGGACGGATCAATTTATCGGTGAAACAGACTACTGGAACAGAGGCATAGGTTCACACATTGTACAATCCATGACTGAATTTTTGGTTCAGAGGCTGAATGCGGATACAGTGGTGATGGATCCTCAAGCATGGAATGAAAGGGCAATCCGCTGTTATGAAAAATGCGGATTCAAAAAGGCGGGCTTTCTGCCAAAGCATGAATTTCATGAAGGAGAGTACCGGGACTGCTGGCTGATGGAGTATAACACAGATTCTAATGGATGAAGTTTGTACTGTATTACAACAGGGCGAACCCCCTGCATTGTTGCAATGCGGAGGTTCGCTCTGTTCATCTATTTAAGTTCGAGGCAAGTGTCACACTTCGTTCCATAACATTCATGCTGTTCTGAGATGGTTTCCCCGCATTCCGTGCACTTTTTCGGCGGCAGCTTCTTGAAAAATTCCACAATGTTTTCCATCATTTTTTTCACTCTCCCGATAATTTTGTTATAGTACTGAATTCTGTTGCTATCATTGTATTATAACAGTCTCTTTCCCGTCAATGAAATTTTCAAACATGAAAAAAAAATTAAAATCATTTATGATATAAAGGGATTGGACATGCAGTGAAATTCCCTGCCAAAAGAGGTGAAACTCATTGAAATTAACCGTGATCGGCCATTGGGGAGGTTTTCCCAAATCAAACGAAGCAAGTTCGGGGTATCTGGTGGAGCATGATGGCTTTAACCTGCTGATGGATTGCGGAAGTGCTGTTTTGTCAAAACTTCAGACGCTGATCGATCCACAAGCCTTGGATGCCGTCATCCTGTCGCACTATCATCCGGACCATGTCGCAGATATAGGAGTGCTTCAGCACGCCCTTCTCATAGGAAGGCATCTGAATGGAAGGGAGAGCAATCTTCCGATCTATGGGCATAGCGAGGATAAGGAAGCATTCAACAAGCTTACATATAAGGATATTACTTCTGGATATCCGTACAACCCTGACGGCATACTGCATATTGGCCCGTTTTCCATTACATTCCTGAAAACAAAGCACCTTGTTCCATGCTATGCCATGAGGGTGGAAGCAGGAGGGAAAGTGCTTGTTTATACAGCTGATTCTTCTTATCAGGAGTCATTTATTGAATTTTCCAGGGGGGCCTCTGTCCTTTTATGTGAATCGAATTTTTATAAGGGCATGAACGGGGCTGCCGCCGGCCATATGACAAGCGAGGAAGCTGGAAGGCTTGCCCAGATGGCGGGAGCGGAGACCCTGGTCCTTACGCACCTCCCGCATTTTGGAGACCTGGGGAGGCTTATGGCTGAAGCACAAGAACAATTCAGCGGGGAAGTCATGCTGGCCGAAGAGGGATTGACCCTGTCCCTTTAGTGCCAGGCACCATGGGGACTGGCACCACGGGGACAGCCCGAATAATTAAGATCACCGAGTACATAGGAGGAAAAGCAGATGTTATTTATTGATAATGAAGGCATTACGGATCCGCAGATCAACCTTGCCATCGAGGAATACGCACTGAAGAACCTGGACATTGATGAATCGTATTTGCTGTTTTACATCAATGAACCATCCATCATCATCGGGAAGAACCAAAACACCATTGAAGAAATCAACACGGAATTTGTGGAGAATAATGGCATTAAAGTGGTGCGCAGGCTGTCAGGAGGGGGAGCCGTATACCACGATCTCGGCAATCTGAATTTCAGCTTCATTACAAAAGATGACGGGGAAAGCTTCCATAATTTCAGGAAGTTTGTAGAACCGGTCATCCATGCTCTCCGTAAGCTGGGAGTGGAAGCTGAGCTTAAGGGAAGGAATGATATCCTCGTAGGCGAGCGCAAGATTTCGGGAAATGCCCAGTTTGCAACCCGCGGACGCATGTTCAGCCGCGGCACACTTATGTTCAATTCAGAAATTGAACAGGTGGTTTCAGCGCTGAAAGTCCGGAAGGATAAAATCGAGTCCAAAGGGATTAAATCAATCCGCAGCCGGGTGGCGAATATTTCCGAGTTTTTGGATGAGGATATGACGATTGATCAATTCAAACAGCACCTGCTCCATCATATCTTTGAGGGGGCGGATCCAATTCCTCAATATAAGCTGACGGAGGACGATTGGGCGAAAATCCATGAGCTGTCACGGGAAAGATATCAAAATTGGGATTGGAACTATGGTAAATCCCCGGGATTCAATATTCAGCACTCCCATAGGTTCCCAGTAGGCCAAATTGAATTCAGGCTTGACGTCAATAAGGGAAAAATCGAACAGTGTAAGATTTATGGTGACTTCTTTGGTGTAGGAGACGTAAGCGATATCGAGGAGCGACTGGTGGGAATCCGCTATGAAAAATCGGGAATTGCCGCGGCATTGAAGGATATTGACGTAAAACATTACTTTGGAAACATAACAATGGAAGAGCTGTTGGATCTGATTTATTAAGGAAAGGATGGAAAATCTCTCAATTGGGAGGTTTTTCATCCTTTTTTAGTGGACTGCTTGTTTCTGCAATATTCTTTTAATATAATGTTTATTGTAAATATTATGAATGATTATTCATTCACTATATAAGGGGGAGTGTGTGTGAATCTATTGACTCGTCTAAAAGAAACGGCCATAGCCAATGCTGACAAAACGGCTTTTTATTATATGGATAAGCCGACCAGTTATGCTGAACTTGATGCTGCGGTTACAAAATTTGCATGCGGGCTGCAAAAACTGGGCTTGAAAAAAGGTGACCATATCGCATTGCTTCTTGGAAATTCGCCGCATTTTGTCATTGGTCTTTATGGCGCAATGAGGCTTGGGGCAACCGTCATTCCGATCAACCCACAGTATACGCCCGAAGAGATTGGATACATTCTCAGCAACGGGGATGTGAAAGCGGTGATTGCTCTTGATGCCCTGGCTCCGCACTTCAACAAAATGAAAGCGCTTTTACCGGGCGTAAAACATTGTATTCTGTGTGAATCAGGTATCGATGCTTCAGAGGACTTTCTTTTACCGGGCATGAAAACCTTTGATGAAGTCAGTGCACTGGCCGCATACCCTTTTGATGAACCGGAACTGGATGCGAATGATACAGCTGTGATCCTGTACACTTCCGGCACCACCGGAAAACCGAAAGGTGCTATGCTGACTCATGGGAATCTCTACTCAAACGCCCGTGACATTGCTGAATACCTGAAAATGGACAGTCAGGACAGGGTCATCACAACACTCCCCATGTTTCATGTATTCAGTCTGACGGTAGTACTGAATGCGCCGCTCATCAGCGGTGCCACCATGCTGATTGTACCGAGGTTCAGCCCTAAAGATATCTTTGGTCTTGCACGTAAATATCGGGCAACAGTCTTTGCGGGGGTTCCGACGATGTATAACTTTCTATACCAGTATCTGGATGGAAAATCAGAGGATTTTTCCACAATCCGCCTTTGCATTTCGGGAGGGGCTCCCATGCCGGTAGCCTTGCTCAAAAACTTTGAAGAAAAGTTTCAAGTAACCATTTCAGAAGGGTATGGCCTTTCTGAAGCTTCTCCGGTCACATGCTTTAATCCGCTGGACAGGCCGAGAAAGCCGGGATCCATAGGAATGTCCATCGTCAACGTGGAAAACAGGGTGGTGGATGAGCTTGGGAGAGAGGTTCCTCCTGGAGAGGTCGGTGAATTGATTGTCCGTGGCCCCAACGTTATGAAAGGATATTATAAGCTTCCTGAAGATACGGCAGCCGTCATGAGGGACGGGTGGCTTTATACGGGGGATCTGGCCCGAATGGATGGAGAAGGGTATTTCTATATCGTGGACAGAAAGAAAGACCTTGTCATCGTTGGAGGATATAATGTATATCCAAGGGAAGTGGAGGAAGCATTATACGGGCATCCGGGAATTGTTGAAGCGGCTGTCATCGGGGTGCCGGATCCTGAACATGGTGAAGCGGTCAAGGCGTTTGTCGTGCCGAAAGAGGAAAGGCTGAAGGCGGGAGAGCTTACATCCTATCTGGCTGAAAAACTTGCGCCATATAAAATCCCTTCTTTTATCGAATTTTTGGATGAACTCCCTAAAAACACGACCGGAAAGATTTTAAGGAGGGCCCTGAAGGATCAGATTGGACAGCGCTGAGGGTCGAGGCCGCGGATTTCAGCCATCCGCGGTTTTTTAATGAAAAAAGGGTTTTAGGTTGATTCCTAGAAATATAAGAACGTAGACTGAAAGAGGAGGGGTTATTAAAATGAGCCTTATTGATTTGGCAGTACAGGAGTATGTTGCCACCGTAACCATCAACCGGCCTGAAGCTTTGAATGCCTTTAACTATGGTACGCTCTGCGAATTGGGGGATGCGGTCGAATCCCTTAAAATACGCCGTGATGTAAGGGTGGTCATTTTTAGGGGTGCTGGAGATAAAGCGTTCAGTGTCGGTGCCGATCTGAAGGAAAGAAAATCACTATCCGACCAGGATGTACGCAGGAACGTCCAGAAAATCGGCGATGTGTTCCATGCAGTGGAAAAGCTTCCCCAGCCGACAATTGCTGCCATGAACGGGCATGCCTTTGGGGGAGGGATGGAACTTGCTCTTGCCTGTGATTTCAGGATTGCCGCTACAGGCGCTAAAATGGGATTGACTGAAACAAGCCTGGCAATTATTCCGGGTGCAGGAGGAACACAGAGACTGCCCAGGTTGATCGGTGAGGCTAAAGCGATGGAGTTGATCCTTACGGCCAAGAGGATGACAGCAGATGAAGCCTATGGCTATGGTGTGGTGAACCGGATAGCTGGGAAAGAGGAATTCGAGGACACGGTGATGGATTTGGCAAATGCGATATTGGCCAACGGCCCCATTGCCGTCCAGCAGGCAAAATATGCAATTAAAACCGGCATGAATGCAGATCTGCAGACCGGCTTGGACATTGAAAGAAAAGCTTATGAGCTGACCATCCCCACGGAGGACCGGATTGAAGCGCTTCTGGCATTCAGTGAAAAGAGGAAACCGGAATTTAAAGGGAAATAATTAAAGAGGTTTGCCGAACATCATTGCCGGCAAACCTTGATTCATCTTTCGGCTTCTTCCAAACTGTTGATAGAGACCGTTTTTTCGTCCTGTGGATCGTCAATCGGAAACACCCTGGCAGTTTCATTTTTTTCATCCACCTGCTGAATGTAGATAGGTGTTCCATATAGTGTAACAGTAATGGTTTCCGGGGATTCCACAATCTCTTTTGCGCGAAGTATGTTCATGCCTTCCTCCTTGAGATGAAAGTATCGCCTTTACTATTTGCTGTACATGCCGGGATTATACGGCAGATGCTGAAAAGGAGGTGTCCTATTGAAAAATTTTCACTGCTGTGCCACTTGTGTCCATTTCGCGGTTCGGAAAGAAAATGGACGCGTAGCTTACGAATGCACCCGCCTGGGGTATGAAACGAAGACTCATTATCGATTCAACTGCTGGACGCCCAAAGAACATATAAAAAAACTGATCGAAAAGCAGAGGCCACAGCCTTTTTGAATAGAAAGGATGGATCTGCCCCCCTTGCCGAATATTTTTTCTATGCTTATAATTGAAAAAAATCAGACTTAGCAGGGCAGGGGGAACTGGGGCGTGGAAGCATCCGTACATAAGTTAAAACAAACAGAATTCCGCCAGGGCATTCAGGGCGGATTGAGCATTGCCATCGGCTATTCACCGGTCGCTTTGACCTTTGGGCTTCTGGCGAAAACTTCCGGACTTACATTATTTGAAGCAGTTCTTATGAGCATGATAGTCTTTGCTGGAGCTTCCCAATACATAGGGCTGAATATGTTTGCGCTCGGAACAGGGGCGGCAGAGATCATCATGACAACATTTATCGTCAATATCAGGCATTTTTTGATGTCTGCATCCCTAAATGAAAAAGTGGAAGCAGATGCTTCCTGGAAGAAAGCGATATACGCATTTGGCGTCACGGATGAATCCTTTTCCGTGGCGGCTACAAAGCCGGGTACTGTAACCACCGGCTATCTATTTGGACTCAATTCTATCGGATATGTAAGCTGGGTGGTCTGTTCAGGCATCGGATATGCACTTGGAGCAAGCCTTCCGCAGGTATTGCAGGAGAGCATGGGCATTGCATTATATGCCATGTTTGTGGGCTTGCTGGTCCCGTCTTTGAAAAAAAGCGTGAAGGTTGCATGCCTTGCCATTCTGTCTGCTGCTTTCAACAGTATTTTTGTATTTTCAGAGGCTATGAGCAAGGGGTGGGCCATTGTGGCTGCAACTTTGCTGTCTGCGGTTTTGATTGAGACTGTGGAAACAATTAAGCGGAAGGGGCAAGATAACGATGAGTAGCTCCATGGTGATCCTTACCATCATCGGGATGGCGGTCGTGACGTACATTCCCAGAGTGCTCCCCTTTGTCATGTTCAGGGGGAAAGAACTTCCGCCGTTCATTCAGGGTGTTCTGAAGAATGTTCCTTACGCCACGCTTGGTGCGCTGATTTTTCCCGCTATATTCCTGATCCGTGAAGGTGACTTTCTGTTTGGTGCAATTGGCGCAGCTGCTGCGTTTTTGATTGCATTTCTTGGGGTTAATGTCATTGTGGTTGTGCTTGGCGCCATTGCGGTCCTCAGCGTATATTCGTGGCTGCTGTAGTGTAGAGGTAATCCGGGGAGGATTGGAGGAGCCAAATGTCAGCCAGCGGTTTGAACAGAGCGAAAAACTAATACTGAGGAAGACAGCCGAATAAAACGGCTGTTTTTTTATTTGCTGTCAGCAGGAATGCCTGTTAATTTCGTCCTTTAGAGTTACAATAATGAAGATAGAGGTTCTATTTGCACCGTTTTTTTCTACATATAGTAAGGAAAGGACAAGGGGGGTGGCATCTTGAAACGAAAATGGGCAGTGAGGGTAATGATGGTATATATCCTGTTTGGCCTTGCGATGTTCGCATATTTGTTTTACTTGGCGGATACTGCAATCCCTGAGACTTTGCGCGGGACGGAGGCCGATCCGGCCACTTTTTTGAACAGCAGGGAGCTGATGCTGAGCGAGGAATATTCTAAAATCAGAAACGTGATGTTTTTTCTCTCCGTGCCTTACGAATGGCTTTTTTATTTTTTGATCCTCCTATTTGGTGTGTCAGCTGCTTTTGAAAGATGGGCCGGTATGGCATCCCGTCTTTTTGCCCTGCGTACGGCAGTTTATTTATTGTGGCTATCGATTGCCTCATTCATTGCCATGTTTCCGTTTGGCTTTCTTTCATACAGACTATCCAAAGCGTACCAAATTTCCACGCAGTCCTTCTCAGCCTGGATGAAGGATGAGATCATCGACTTTTGGGTTGGGTTCGGGACCCTTTTTATCGTTGTGTTTGTTTTATACTCACTCATGAGGAGATATAAAAAGAAGTGGTGGCTTGCGGCATGGATCCTTTCCATTCCTTTCTCCATATTCATGATGTTTATTCAGCCGGTCCTGATCGACCCGCTCTACAACGACTTTTATCCTCTCAAAGATAAGCAGCTTGAGTCCAAAATATTGATGCTGGCCGGAAAAGCGGATATTCCAGCCGAGCATGTGTATGAAGTAGATATGTCAAAGAAAACAAATTCCTTGAACGCTTACGTCACGGGAGTGGGTGCCAATTCAAGGATTGTTCTGTGGGACACCACGCTCGATAGGCTGGATGATGAAGAAATACTGTTTATCATGGCCCACGAGATGGCGCATTATGTTGAGAAGCACATATATATCGGGATTGCAGGATATATATTGCTGTCTCTTGGAGGACTGTGGATTACCGCCAAATGGATGGAGCGCTGGATTTCGAAGAGCGGAAAGAGCTGGGGAGTGGAGAGCGTGGGGAGCATCAGTTCCTTACCGGTCTTTCTGTTGCTTACATCCATCCTGCTGTTTGCTGCCAGCCCCCTCACAAATGCGGTGTCCCGTTATCAGGAGGCAAGGGCGGATAAATATGCCCTGGAAATGACCAGGGATAAGGATGCTGCAATAAGAACGTTTCAGAGCCTGACCAAGGCGGGCCTCAGCCAGGTAAACCCGCCTTATCTTGTCAAGGTGTTCCGCTATGGACATCCAACCATGCTGGAAAGGATCAGGGCAGCGGAGGAATTTGAGGCGGAAGTGAATGAGGAATAGTTATAAACAAAACATCCCCCTTGAAAAGGGGGATGATACATATAAGGCCATTTTCAGTCCTTTATGAGGCTTTCCAGCTCACGGCACAGCTTCATAAAGGCTTCTTTGTCTTTGCGGTCCAGCGAACGGTCAATTTCCTCGCGAAGCCGTTCCTCCTGCCTTTTGAGGAGAAGGGCGTTCAAGAGGAGTTCCACATGGCGCTCAGCCGCAAGGGTTTCATTTTGCAATTGGGTCATCGTATACTCTTTCAACAACTCATTGTATGATTTCTTCTTTTCCATCGATGATCACCCCTAACTTTTTTTCATTATACAAGAAATAGGCGATTTAATCAACAGAACAGTGTAAATTTTCAGACACAAAAATCCACATGATATTCTGATTATTCAAGATACTGTAATGACAAAAATGGTAAACTATGTTATTGTAGGAATCGATTGGATGAAATTTGACGAAAGGAGAAAGAAAATGAGAGAAAATGAAAAAATGGTAGAAACATATGAGATCAACCCATACACTATGATGATCAAGCCCGCGAAAACCTCTTCGGGTACATTTTCGGAAGTGTATGAAGTTGAAGATCAATACTTATCGCCAAACAAACCATTTGAAATTGTAAGCAAAAGCTGCGAGTATTTTGGCTCCTCATACAGCGGCAGAAGGGACGGTACCCGGCAATTAATCGGCATCACCCACAAAGCGCCCATCATTGTTGACCCCTACACATCCATTTTTCTATTCCCTACAGCATCACCGTCAAGTCCTCAATGCATCTGGATTTCCCATGATTTTGTCGTTTCCCACAAAAAAAACGGACCCAACTCCACTATCGTCACTTTTCGAAACAACGAGACCCATGAAATTCCCATGTCCTACAGTTCGTTTGAAAATCAAATCTCCCGTACAGCAATGCTTCGAATCAAGTTCAAGCAAAATATCAAGCGCATGGAGTCTTATAAAAAAAGCGCCATACAAACACTGCCTCTTGAAGCATCGGAGAAAAAGGGTGCCTATTGGCCCGATGAATAGCGGGCATTGAAATAGGAGGGAGCGTGTTTACGCTTCCTTTTCTTTTTGGATTTTCTTATACCGTTCAAAAAGATAATATCTCATCAGCTCTTCCACCCGGTTCCGCAGCCTTGGGTTGAAATAATTATGCTGCTCTTCATATCCTTTATATAAAAATATGTACATGGTAAAGGCTTCGTCGGATTTAAGGCGCTGTACCCGAATGTTATTTTTATGTAAAAATCGTTTGACATCCATCAGTTCTGTCTGGATTGCCTTCATGGTATCTTCAATGAGCTCCAGATAGGGCTTCTTCAATTTAAAGGGACTCTTTTCCACAATTTGAAGGTCGCGGTTCAAAACCGTCAAAAGCATGGGCAGGTATATCGCCTGCTCTATGATATCCCTTTCATGTTCTGGTATTCGGGTCACTGCCGATCCCCCCTTTCAATCCAAAAGAAAACGGAACGTATGTTCGTGTTTATTTTACTAGGGAAGCTGCCGGATATCAAGTTTACTTTTTTCATTATAGACAAAATGCATTAAAATTATGATGAAAAAATTTCGGGTCTAGAAGGATTTTTGTCCCGAATGTCGAAATGTGTATAACGATGAGGGAGATGCCATTCTCCCTCCAAAGACGAATTAGATGCGAGAGGTGAAGAACCATGAAAGAAAAGAAAGGGATCCAGCCGACGGACCTGTATAAGCTGAAATCAGTTGCCGATCCGCGAGTATCACCGAACGGAAAAGAAGCAGTCTATATTCAGACCCATATCGATGAAAAGAAAAAAGAATATGTTTCCAATCTGTTTTACATAGACCTTGAAGAAAGAAAGCCGGTCCAATGGACATATGGCGATCATCGAACCCACTCGCCGGTATGGTCTCCGGACGGGGGCAAGGTGGCATTTGTATCCACAAGAAACGGAAAGCCTCAGCTGTATGTCCTGCCAAAGTCGGGCGGGGAAGCGAAGCAGTTAACGGACTGCAAAAATGGGGCAGGGAATCCGGTTTGGTCGCCCTGCGGCAAAAAACTGGCCTTCACTGTAAAGCTTGGAAAAGAGGACAAGATACAAGACGGGACAGACAAGGAAAAGAAGGAAGAAAAGGATCTGAAGCCTCTGGAAGTAGATAAAATGAAATATAAATCGGATGCCGGAGGTTTTCTGGATGTAAACCAGTTCACGCAAATTGCAATCGCCGATGTGGAGTCCGGGGAGATACAGCAGCTGACGGAAGGCAAACATGATTATCAGCTTGGGGCGTGGTCCCCTGACGGGAAATATATCGCTTACTCTGCTGACCTGTCGGAGGATACGGATTTTTCCTTTATGAGCGATTTGTACCTGATTGACGTTGAAACGAAGGAGAGACGGAAGCTGACGGAAGGAACAGGGATGTTCTATCAGCCTTCCTGGTCTCCGGACAGCCGTTATCTCGCATTCACCGGGAGCGAAAGAGAGTTTGAAAATGCGACTCATGCCAAATTGTATGTGTATGATTCCGAAGAAAATACGACGGCGTGCCTCACGAGTGAACTGGATGCCCCTGTAGGAGACTTTATGGTTGCCGATTTCAATCAGGGAGTGGCGGCCCCGCGTGTCCAATGGCTCCATGACAGCAGGAGCTTTTATTTCCAGGTGACCGATCAGGGCAATACTGCCATTTACTTTGGAAACCTGGATGGCGAGCTGTATCCCGCCATCAACGATGATCAATATGTATATGGTTTTTCCCTTGATGCCCGTAACGACCGGGCAGTTGCGGCCATCAGCAGTTCTGTGGAACCCGGCGATCTGTATGTTGTTGAACTGACAACCGGAAAGAAGGAAAGGCTGACATTTGTAAATGAAGAATTCCTCCAAAACAAAGAGCTTTCTGCACCGGAAGCCATTGAATTTGAGGGAGCGGAAGGCTGGACTGTCAAAGGCTGGATCATGAAGCCGGCAGGCTTTGAGGAAGGAAAAAAATACCCTCTTATCCTTGAGATACACGGCGGTCCCCATGCCATGTACGGGAATGCGTATTTCAATGAGTTCCAAATCCTTGCTGCGGAAGGATTTGCGGTATTGTACGCCAATCCCCGAGGAAGCCATGGGTATGGCCAGAAATTTGTCGATGCGGTCCGGGGAGATTATGGGGGCAATGATTACCGTGACTTGATGGCCGCAGTGGACTATGCTCTTGATACTTATGATTTCATCGATAAAGAACGGCTGGGGGTAACAGGGGGAAGCTATGGCGGATTTATGACCAACTGGATTGTGGGTCATACCAACCGCTTCAAGGCTGCTGTCACCCAGCGCTCCATCTCTAACTGGATCAGCTTTTACGGCGTAAGCGACATTGGCTACTATTTTACCGATTGGCAGATTCTTGCCGGATTGGATGACATTCAAAAGCTATGGGATCACTCTCCGCTGAAGTATGCGGATAACATTCAAACGCCGCTGCTGATTCTTCACGGTGAAAAGGATTATCGCTGTCCGATTGAGCAGGCGGAGCAGCTGTTCATTGCGTTAAAGCATCGAAAAAAGGAAACAAAGTTTGTCCGTTTCCCGGAAGCCAACCACGAATTATCCAGAAGCGGCAATCCCGTCTTGCGGATCAATCGCCTAGAGTATATCCGGGATTGGTTCATAAAGTATTTATAATTTAGAAATATAGAGGCAGCCCAAAAACGGGCTGCCTTACTTGCTTGGTGATTGACGTATCCTTCTTGTGGGTAAGGAGAAGCATAGAGGATAGGTAAAGAACCTATCGGCTGTGCTATAATTTATATGAACTTTTTTGTTTGGAAACATCAACCCAGCTGACTTGTCGAATTGAGGAATGTACATGGATTTCCACTCATTGAAAGAATGGCTCACAATTGAAAATGTAATGGATTTGATAGACAGGTACCGCTCATTCGGACCCCTGCCAGGTATTTTCTTGCCCATGCTGGAGGCCTTTCTCCCGTTTTTGCCTTTGTTTCTCTTTGTCATGGCAAACGCCAATGCGTTTGGCCTGGGATGGGGCTTTCTCTTCTCATGGATTGGCGCCTCTGCCGGGGCTCTCATCGTTTTTCTGCTTGTCCGGAGATTCGGGGATTCGAGGCTGTTCGGCTTTCTCCACAGGAGAAAGCAGGTCCAAAGCTTGATGTCCTGGGTAGAGCGGCACGGATTTGGCCCATTGTTTCTGCTCCTGTGCTTCCCTTTCACACCGTCCGCCATCGTCAATATTGTAGCAGGGCTGTCAAGGATCAGCGTTTATCAGTATATGCTGGCGGTTATGGCGGGAAAAGCTGTCATGATCTTCATTCTGAGTTTCATCGGGTATGATGTTGTTTCCCTCATCAAGCAGCCCGTGAGGACCGGAATTGTTCTGGCCGTCATCGCTGTCCTCTGGTATGTGGGCAAAAGAGTGGAGGGAAGAATGAAGGAAAAGGTGAAAAGGCGCACGTGATAATCATGATTGGCCTGTCCATCAGTCCCTAAAATAAAGCAGGAGGAGACTTCTGAAAGCGGCTGAAGAGGCTTAAGCCATGACCGCGGAAAGTGAGCGCCGGAACGGAGAGCAACAGGGATCAAATCGATTTTTTTGGTCGAACTATTACGATCACATATATAGAGGGGCTGTGACAGAAAATCAATTTTCACTGACTTTCTGGACAGCCCTTTGAGCTTTTATGCGTTCGAATATATGTTCGCTTCGCATTGTAATATGGTATAATAAAAGGAACAAATAATGTGCTGTGACAGGCAGCCAGATGCAATTAAAAGGAGTTGGACGCATGTCTCTTCGTTTTGTTATCGGCCGATCGGGAACGGGCAAAACCTCGATGTTCCTGCATGAGATAAAAGACAGGCTGATGGAGGAGCCTGACGGGGCGCCCGTCATTTACCTCGTTCCTGAGCAAATGACATTCCAGTCCGAATACGGACTGATCAATACACCCGGTCTTTCGGGAATGATCCGGACCCAGGTATACAGCTTTACGCGCCTTGCCTGGCGCATCCTCCAGGAAACAGGAGGGGCAAGCCGGACTCATATCGCCAGCACCGGCCTGAGCATGCTCATCCGTAAGATCATTGAAGAAAATAAGGACGAGCTAAAGCTGTTCCGCCAGTCTTCTGATAAGGCCGGATTTATCCAGCATGTTGAAACCATCTTGACGGAATTTAAACACTACTGTGTCAAGCCGGAGGATCTTGCGGACAAAAAGAAGGAGTTGTCATTTGGAAAGTCTTCGCAAGTGCTTGCTTCCAAACTTCACGATCTTGAACTCATCTACAGCAGATTTGAAGAAGCGCTGACTGGAAAATATTTAGATTCCAATGATTATTTGACGTTGCTTGCCGATTCGGTTGAGCGGTCGGAGTACCTGGAGAATGCGGAAGTATACCTGGATGGATTCCACCACTTCACCCCGCAGGAGTATTTGGTGATAGACCGTCTGCTTAAGAAGTGCAGAAGGGTTTCTGTTGCACTTGTACTGGACCGTCCGTTTAAGGGAACCAGGCCGGATGATTTGCATCTTTTCAGGATGACGGGCGAAACCTATTCCACTTTGTATGAGCTCGCCACAGCCGGGGGAGTCACGATAGAGGAAGATGTGATTTTGCGTATTGGCCATCGGTTTAAAGACAGCAGCCTTGGCCACTTGGAATCCCAGTTTGAGAAAAGGCCTGTTCGAAGATATGAGGGCCCATCAAACGCGGAAATATGGAATGCGGCTAACCGGCGCGCAGAAATGGAAGGGACAGCCAGGGAGATCAGGCGTCTAGTGAGAGAAGAAGGATACCGCTATAAAGATATAGCTGTAGTGATGCGAAACGGCCAGGATTATCAGGATACATTTGAAACCATCTTCCATGACTACGAAATCCCTTATTTCATCGATCAAAAAGATCCCATGCTTCACCATCCTTTGGTAGAACTCATCCGGTCCATCCTTGAAATCATCAGCAGCAACTGGCGTTATGAACCGGTCTTTCGGGCAGTGAAAACGGATCTTCTGTTTCCGCTGGGAAGCAATATCTCCCTATTGAGGGAGCAGATGGACAGGCTTGAGAACCATGTCCTGGAAAACGGCATAAAGGGCGATATGTGGACACGAAAGGACCGATGGATCTACCGCAGATTCCAGGGAATTGAATTGGCCAATGCGCCGCAGACAGACGCTGAGCTGGAAATGGAAAAAGAAATCAATGAATCTAGGAATCTCGTCACGCTGCCTGTTATGCGCCTTGCAAGAAGGATGAAAAAGGCAAAGGATGGCAGAGGGCTCTGCGAATCTCTATATCTGCTATTGGAAGAGCTGGATATTCCGGATAAACTCGAAATACTCAGCCAGAGAGCAGAAGAGAGAGGGGAGCTTGTAGAGTCAAGGGAACATGATCAGGCATGGAAGGCCGTGGTGGACCTGCTGGATCAATTTGTTGAAATTTTAGGAGACCAGGAAATTTCCATAGACGGTTTCATTTCCATTTTGGATGCGGGATTGGAAGCCATGAAGTTCAGGCTCATTCCGCCAGCTATCGACCAGGTGTTTGTCGCAAACCTTGAGCTTTCCCGGCTCTCCGACATCAAAGCGGTTTTTGTCCTTGGCCTTAATGATGGAGTGATACCGGCAAAGCCTGCGGATGAAGGGGTCTTTTCAGACGAAGACAGGGTATCGCTTCTTGCCGGGGGATTGGAAATTGGTCCCGACAGCAGAAAAAGCCTGCTGGATGAAGAATTTGTCGCTTACCGGGCATTTACTGCCGGAGAGGAAAAGCTGTACCTGTCATGCCCCATTGCCAATGAGGAAGGAAAAGCGCTTCAGCCATCCATATTTCTGAAAAGGGTTCGTGATATGATTCCGGAGGCTGCCGAAAAGTATCTGGTCAATGAACCATCTGAGCTGCCAGAGGAGGAACAATTTGATTATATTTCCCATCCCGTATCGGCCATTTCCTATTTGAGCGGCCAGCTTCAGCGAAAAAAAAGAAATTATCCGATGGCGGATTTTTGGTGGGATGTCTACGGGTTTTATATGGATGCTCCTGCGTGGAAACCGCGGGCTGAAAGGATCCTTTCCAGTCTTTTCTATCAAAACAGGACCAGAAAGCTTTCAGAATCAACAACCAGGGAATTGTATGGGGAGGAAATCCTTGCAAGTGTATCTAGGATGGAGCTGTTTCATGGGTGCCCATTCTCACACTTTATTTCTCATGGACTGCGGCTGAAAGAACGTGAAATTTTCAAATTGGAGGCTCCGCATATCGGGGATCTTTTCCATGCTGCACTAAAATGGATAGCGGATGAAATAACAAAGCGGAACCTCAGCTGGGCATCGCTCACGAAAGATCAATGTGAACATCTCGCGAGAGAAGCTGTCGAGCATTTGGCTCCGCTTCTGCGGAATCAGATTTTGCTGAGCTCCAACCGCCATGCCTACCTGAAAAGAAAATTAGAGCAGATCATCGGGAGAGCGTCGGGCGTTTTGAGCGCCCACGCAAAGACGAGCGGTTTTTCCCCGGTCGGCATCGAGCTTGGATTTGGGCCAAAACAGAAACTCCCTCCTTTTGCTTTTACGTTGAAAAATGGGACACGCATGCTTCTGCAAGGAAGAATTGACCGTGTTGACAAGGCCGAAGATGAGTCTGGCCTTTACTTGAGGATCATTGATTACAAATCAAGTGCCAGAGATATTGATATGAATGAGGTTTACCACGGACTCGCCCTTCAGATGCTGACATATTTGGATGTCATCATCACCCATTCGGAACAATTGGTTGGAACGAAGGCAACCCCGGCAGGAATCCTGTATTTCCACATGCATAATCCTGTCGTGGACAGCAACAAAATCCTCACCATGGATGACATTGAAAAAGAGCTGATGAAGAGCTTCAGGATGAAGGGTCTGGTCCTTGGCGATGAAAAGGTAGTACGGCTTATGGATTCTTCACTGGAAAAAGGAAGCTCCCACATCATTCCGGCAGGACTGAAAACGGACGGAACCCTTTCTTCTTCCTCAAAGACGGCGGACGAGGAGCAATTCCGCGCATTGAGAAGCTATGTCAGGGACCTGTATAAAAAATCCGGGAATGATATCATTTCGGGCAGGGTTGACATTGAGCCATATAAGCTGAAAGAGCGGACGCCTTGCCAATATTGCTCCTATCGCCCGGTATGCCAGTTTGACCAATCGCTTGAAAGCAACCGGTTTAAGATGATTGCCGCCCAGAACGAAAAAGACCTATTTGAAAAAATAAGAGAGGAGGCCGAGAAGAATGAAAACAGCCATTCCAGCTAAACCCGACCATGTTACCTGGACAGATGACCAATGGAAGGCCATTTTAGCCAAAGATCAGGATATTTTGGTTGCGGCGGCCGCAGGTTCCGGTAAAACAGCTGTACTGGTTGAGAGAATCATCCGGAAAATTGTGGCGGAACAGGATCCGATCGATGTTGATCAGCTTCTCGTGGTGACCTTTACAAATGCATCCGCAGCTGAAATGAGGAACAGGATCGGAGCGGCGCTTGAAGCGGCCATTGACGAAAGGCCGGATTCCGCCCATCTGCGCAAGCAGCTCAGCCTCCTCAATAAAGCGTCGATTTCCACCCTCCATTCGTTTTGCCTGGATGTCGTGAGAAAATACTATTATATGATTGATATTGATCCGGGATTCAGAATTGCAGATGAGACGGAAGCGGCTCTGATCAGGGATGAAGTGTTGGACGAGATCTTCGAGGAAGAGTACGGGAATCCTGGCAATGAGAGCTTTTTCCGTCTTGTAGATACGTATTCCAGCGACCGGAGCGATCATGCGCTGCAAGATCTTGTATTGAAACTGCATGACTTCTCCAGATCCCATCCCAGCCCTGATGGCTGGCTGAAAGAGCTTGTCCGTCTTTATGATGTGCCGGAACACGCCTCCATGGAGGACTTGCCTTTTACAGAACTGTTGAAAAAGGATATTTTTCTTCAGTTGGATGGAGCGAAGGATCTCCTTCAGCAGGCCTATGGAATGACGAAGCTTCCCGGGGGGCCGGCACCTCGGGCTGCCAATTACCTGGAGGATCTGTCCGCGGTGGAAGGGCTGCAGAAAGCGGCGTATAAAAGCTGGGCACAGCTTCATGAAGCAATGAACTGCTGGAGTTTTGGCCGCGCGAAACCATGTAAGGGAGATGAGTACGATCCTGACCTGGTAAAGGAGGCGGACGGTCTCCGGAAAAAAGCTAAAGGGATATTGGATAAGCTGAAGGAAGAGCTGTTTTCAAGACCGCCCGAACGCTATCTCCAGGACATGAGGGAAATGAAACCGGTCCTTGAAACCTTGGTTTCGGTCGTCGCTTCTTTCGGAAGCAAGTTTCAGAGTGTAAAGGCCGAAAAGGGGCTGGCTGATTTCTCGGATTTGGAGCATTTCTGTCTTGGCATCCTCATGGATCAGGGGAAAGCCGGCAATCCCGCCCCTTCGGACATTGCCCTGGGATACAGGAATCAGTTTAAAGAAGTGCTGGTGGATGAATATCAGGATACCAATATGGTTCAGGAAACGATTCTCCGTCTGGTCGCGGCTGATGGCGAATATGACGGCAATCTTTTCATGGTTGGAGATGTCAAGCAGTCCATTTACCGTTTCCGTCTTGCAGAGCCAAATTTATTTCTTGGAAAATATGTACGATTTTCTTCTGATGGAGAAAAGACCGGGCTAAGGATTGATCTGTCCCGCAACTTCAGAAGCAGGGCCGAAGTCCTGGATGCCACAAATTTTATTTTCAAACAGGTGATGGGAGTCAATATAGGGGAAATCGAGTATGGAACGGATGCAGAGCTTATCAAAGGCTCGGGCTACCAGGAAGATGAACCGTTTCCTGTGGAAGTAGCCATCATAGACCAGGCAGACGGCCGTCCGGACATGGATAACGGGGCTGAAGGGACCGGAGAGGAAGGGTTCAGCCGGACCGAACTGGAACAGTCCAGGCTCGAAGCGCGGTACATGTCGAGAAAAATAAGGGAGATGGTGGATAGGCGTTATCCCATTTACGATCTGAAAAAAGGGGCAACGCGTCCTGTACAATACAGGGATATTGTCATATTGCTCCGTTCCATGACATGGGCACCGGATATTATGGAAGAATTCAAGGATGCCGGCATACCAGTGTATGCCAATGTAAATACCGGATACTTTGAAGCGACTGAAGTGGCGATCATGATGTCCTTGCTGAAAATGATTGATAATCCCGATCAGGATATTCCGCTTGCTTCCGTTATGCGCTCACCGATTGTAGGTCTGAACGAGGAAGAGCTGGCCCATATAAGGCTCTATTCAAAGCGAGGCAGCTATTATGAGGCCGCAAAACAATTTGCGAAAGGTGCCAATCATCCAGCCTTCGTTTCTGCGCAAAAACGTGTAGCCGAGCTCTTTTCCCGCCTCGACTCATGGAGGGCGATGGCACGGGGCGGCGCTTTGTCAGCGCTCATTTGGCAGCTTTACAGAGACACGGGATTCTATGAATTTGCAGGAGGGCTCCCGGGAGGCAAACAAAGGCAGGCGAATCTTCGTGCCTTGTATGACAGAGCACGCCAATATGAAGCGACCTCATTCAGGGGACTCTTCCGTTTTCTGCGTTTTATTGAGAGAATGCGGGAACGAGGCAATGATCTGGGTGCTGCAAGAGCGCTTGGTGAGCAGGAAGATGTGGTCCGGATCATGACGATTCACTCGAGCAAAGGGCTGGAATTTCCGGTCGTCATCGCGGGAGGACTCGGGCGGAAGTTCAACATGATGGATATCAATGCCTCTTTTATGTTTGACAAGGAATATGGGTTTGCAAGCAAATATATCAACCCGGAAAAGCGGATTTCGTATTCGTCGCTGCCCCAGCTGGCATTAAGGCGGAAAAAGAGACTTGAAACCCTTGCAGAAGAGATGCGGGTCTTATATGTTGCAATGACCCGCGCAAAGGAAAAGCTATTTCTGGTGGGAACAGTAAAAGATGCAGATAAAGAAAAGAAAAAATGGAAAGGCGCATCCTCACAAACCAATTGGCTTTTACCGGATTATGAAAGATACAAAGCAGCTTCCTATTTGGACTGGATCGGTGCGGCCCTTACGCGGCACCGGGACGGCATCAAGCTGGCTGATGAAAGCATATCTGCACCTGACATGGCTTCCATCGCTGCCCATTCATCCAAGTGGAGAGTGGATATTATAGAAAAGGGAGTGCTTGAAAAAGGAATAGAGCTGGAAGAGGCTGACGAGAGCGACTGGCTTTCAGCCGTCCGGGAAGGGGCTGCTCCCGATCATTATTCGGACAGGAAAAAAGAAGTATTTGAACGGTTAAGCTGGGAATACAGGCACCCGCTGGCATCCAAAAGAATGTCCAAGCAGTCTGTTACGGAGCTAAAAAGGATTGCAGAAATGTTTGATGATTCCAGCAGTATGAACCTCATCAGGACGTCTGGGGACCTGCTGTACAAGCGCCCGTCATTCATGCAGGACAAGTCCCTCTCCCCGGCTGAAAGGGGGACGGCGATGCATACCGTCATGCAGCATATCCCAATCGATGAGATGCCTACCCGGATTTCCGTTGAACTGCTGCTGGAAGAACTCGTTCAAAAGGAGATATTGACGGAGGAGCAAGCTGAATCGGTACAAGGGGAGCATGTTGTTCAATTTTTCGAGAGTCCGATTGGCCAAAAAATGCTGAAGGCCGATCGTGTCCGGAGAGAGGTGCCCTTTACCATGGGCATTCCTGCCCGCGAAATTTATGCGGACTGGGATGGAGAAGAGGAAGCGGTACTTGTCCAGGGAATCATTGATTGTGTCATAGAGGAAAAGGATGGGGTCCTGCTTCTTGATTATAAGACGGACGCCATTATGGGCCGGTATCCAGGGGGATTTGAACAAGCGAAATCCGTGATGGAGCGCCGTTATCGCACTCAATTGGCCTATTATGAAAGAGCCATACGCAACATCTGGAAAAAGCCTGTGAAAGGAAAGGTCCTTTATTTCTTTGATGCAGGAAAAGTACTGGAACTATAAAAGAGGAGAACAGCCGGAGGGATATCCTGAGGAGTATCAAAGGTGGAAGACAGCTGAATGGCATCTGCGTCCCCAATGATCACAAGGGATGAAGTCGTCACTCCATTTATACGGATGTGACCAACGCCCAAATTACGGTTAATTACATGTAAATCCATCCTTGTTCAATCCTTTCCATCAGCGGGAAGTTGGTTGATGTACGCATGCACCGCGTGAACGATATCAGCGGTGATCGTATTGAAGGTTTTGGTCAGCCATTCGTCCCGTTCCATCACTCCGTGGTTACGTGTGGCAAAAAACTGCAGATAATGCTCAACTCTAT
>DATBUB010000103.1:0-8045 GCA_036516555.1 Bacillaceae bacterium | reverse complement strand
ACAGCTTGGCATGGTTCCTGGAATCAGGTATTATGCCTGCTCTGGATGGCAGTCTGGGGGTTTATGAAAATATTCATTCTTTCAAAGGGACCATAAGCCGTGATATCAGGCCGGACTGCAATGCACATAGCGCCTTGATGTTCCACCTGTATGGGGAATATATAAAAGATGAAAAGTATAAGGGAATCTCACAAAATATCATGGGGTATCTTTTTCAGAACGGCTTTCAAGATGAAGATGAAACTTCAGAAACATTCGGTTTTTGGAAATGGTTTAACTTTCCGGGAGATAAGCCTGACCAAATCTTTACGGATGATAACGCATGGGTGGCTCTCATCCTCTTGTACCTTTACAGGCAAACGGGCTTGGAAGAATATAAGAAACGGGGGCTTTGGACGGCAAAAGCTCTGCTGGAGACACAAAATCGATTTGGACTGCGGCCGGAAGTTCTCATTGGCAAGGAAGTCAAGGATAAGGGGAGAGCGTATTACCGGAATTCCGAAGCTTCCAGCATGAATCCCCACTTTGAAAGCATAGCCCACGCCGCTCTGCTTCAAGCCCACTTGGTGTCAGGGGAAGAATCTTATTTGCTCACTGCCAAAAAAGGAACTCTTTATTTGCTTGAACATCTGAAAAGCCATACATACATGTACAGCAAAACATCTGGCTACAGCCGATTTTTGCTGGGGCTTGCACAAGTATACAGACTAACGGGGGATGCAGCCGTTAAAGATGGGCTGATGCATGTATTGGATTATCTGAAGGAAAAACAGCATGAGAAAGGGGCTGTTTCAGAAGCGGACAACCCGGATCCCGACCGGTATGGGTCTGAGGACACAGGTGTTTTTACGGCTGATGGAGATGAAATTGCCGATCAGCTATACACTAATAATTTTCTGGCTATGAATCTGTGGGAATCGTGGATGGCGCTAAAAGAAGAAAACGTCTATCAATTTCATGAACAAGTAACAGATTTTCTGGCAAATATTCAAATAAAGTCTTCAAGGAACGAATTCAACGGAGGCTGGATGAGATCCTTTCACCTTGGATCAGGCGAATATTTTGGTAATAACGGTGATACCGGCTGGGGGCCGTATTGCATAGAAAGCGGATGGACCAATGGCATATTGACGGCAGGGCTGCTGATGAAGCTGCTGGATACATCATTGCTTGATTGACAGAACTACCTTTAAGAAGGGAGATGGAGAATATGGCAGATTTATTGATTGCAGGAGGAGGCCTTGGGGGATGTGCAGCCGCAGCGGCTGCCTGTGCAAAGGGGCTTTCAGTGGTGTTGACAGAAGAAACGGATTGGATCGGGGGGCAGGTTACCTCTCAAGCAGTGCCTCTAGATGAACATAAATGGATAGAAAAGTTCGGATCGACACGACGTTACAGAGAGTACAGGGAGAAAGTGCGACAATTTTACCTGCGGAATCTTCCTCTGAAGGAGGAGTTATTGCAGTCAGAGAAGCTAAACCCGGGAAATGCGCTTGTCAGCAATCTGTCTCATGACCCCAGGGTATCGGTTCTTGTATTGAACGAAATGCTGAGCCCTTATCTTATCAGCGGACAGCTCCGCATCCATTATCATACGGTTGTCAAACATGTGAACAGGACTGGAAAAAAGGTGACATCTGTCGTCCTCCAGCACATTAACGGTGCAGAGACCGAAATTGAAGCAGCTTATATCATCGATGCAACAGAAGCGGGGGACTTGCTTCCGCTGGCAAATATTCAATACGTAACCGGATCGGAGTCAAGAAAAGAAACGGGAGAGCCGCACGCTGGGGAAGAATCGAATCTTTCCAATATACAGGCATTCACCTATGTATTGGCCATGGAATATCGGGAAGGAGAGAACCATGTCATCGACGAACCCGAGATGTATTCTTTCTGGAAGACATTTCAGCCGGATTTTTGGCCAGACAAAACCTTGAGCTATTATGCACCACACCCCATTACTCACGAAAAGAGGGAATATGGCCTTTTTAAGGGAGAAGGATCCTTTCCGCTGTGGGATTACAGAAGAATATATGCCGCTGATCACTTTAAAAGCGATTTTTCAGGAGACGTAACCCTGTTGAACTGGCCGCAAAATGACTACTTCTTAGGCAATATTTACGGAGTGACGGAACAGGAAAAAGAAAAACATTTATTCCAGGCAAAACAATTGAGCTTGTCCCTCTTTTATTGGCTGCAGACGGAAGCGCCCAGGCCCGATGGTAACAAAGGCTATCCAGGTTTGAAGCTTAGAGGGGACGTACTTGGCACAGAGGATGGTTTTGCAAAAGCTCCATATTTGCGTGAAGCACGGCGGATTAAAGCTCTTTACACGATTACGGAACAGGACGTTTCTCCCGACTTCAATAAAGGCACGGGAAAAAAATATGCCGATTCGGTCGGAATCGGCTCCTACAGCATCGATCTGCATCCCAGCCTTTCAGGGGAGAACTATATCGATATCCCCGCCCTGCCGTTTCATATTCCGCTTGGAGCACTGATTCCCCAAGAGCTCGACAACCTGCTTGCCGGGAACAAAAACATCGGCACCACCCATATTACGAATGGATGCTACAGGCTTCATCCCGTTGAGTGGAACATCGGCGAGGCGTGCGGTGAGCTTGCAGCTTATTGTGTCCATAAAAGGGTGAATCCTGCAGATGTCAGAGAAGATGAAAATACACTGAAAGAGTTCCAGGACTTATTGAAAAAAAGCGGCTTCGAATTGGAGTGGCCGGCTGATTTTTATCAATAGGAAAACAACAGGAAAGAAGCTTTGCCGAGGTAGCGGCAAGGCTTCTGATTTATGTCTAAAAGAACTTCTTGCGGTCGCGCTCCTCCTTCAGTATCTCCACCGCTTCCCGGAATCTTTGAGAATGGACAATTTCCCTTTCCCTCAGGAAACGGAGTCCGTCATTCAGGTCGGGATCATCACTCATATTGATGATCCACTGGTACGTTGCCCTCGCTTTTTCCTCCGCAGCTATATCTTCATATAAATCGGCGATGGGGTCCCCTTTTGCCTGGATATAGGTAGCTGTCCAAGGCACGCCGGCCGCATTGTGGTAAAAGAGAGCTCTGTCATGATCGGCGTAATGGTCTCCGAGTCCCGCTTCCCTCAGCTGGTCGGGGGTGGCATCTTTCGTCAATTTATACACCATGGTCGCAATCATTTCAAGATGGGCGAATTCCTCCGTGCCGATGTCCGTCAGCAGGCCGATGACCTGGTCGGGAATGGAGTAGCGCTGGTTTAAATAACGCAGCGCTGCAGCCAGCTCCCCGTCCGCGCCGCCATATTGTTCAATCAAAAATTTTGCCAGCATGGGATTGCACGTGCTGACCCTGACAGGATATTGCAATTTTTTTTCATAAACCCACATTGTTTGGAACCTCCCTTAGTGGCTGACTATCTTTAAACCTGCCAAGGCCAAGGCGCTTCTTTCCAATCCCACGGATATGAAGAATGACTGTATCCAAAATTCGTTAGAGAGCCAAAATCTTTTTCGAACTCATTTTTCATAGCCTTTCTTTGTTTGACGTATGCGTTATATTGCTGGATGGCTTCCATATCGCCCGGATGCGTATCAAGGTATAGAGTCAGCTCAACAATGACAAAATCAACAGCCTGCAGGTCCTCCAGCCGGCTATAATACTCCGGAGGCATTTGCCTCATGGCCCCGTTTCCTCCTTTGCCCTCTCAAGGGGGCTGTAGTAGGGATCGTAAAACACCTTCCATAAAGTCCCTTTTCGCAGGGCTTCTGATGGTGCAAACTGCGGCAGCCCCGGCGGCTGAAATCCCAAGTAAAGGTTGGGCGGAGTGGAGTATGTTTTGACTGTAATGGGCGGGCATGGATCAAACGGACTGATATATGGCCTATATATTTTATGGCGGCTTTGCATTCGACCCCTCCTTATCCTCAATATCATTTCATTTTATGGCTTAAATCAGATGATCATGATTGAATTTTCCAATGAACTAAATATTGAGTATCGTACAGGAATTTTGCACGCTGAAGCGAAATATATTATCAAGGTAAATAATGGAGGTGTAAGCCTTGTTTGTGAAAAGTGTCATGATTCCAAAGGAAAGATGTATTACCGTTGAAAGCCAAGATTCGGTTAATAAAGCCCTGGATTTATTGACTAAGAGGGAAGTGGATGCCATCCCTGTGCTGGAAGACGGGATGTATGAAGGGATTATTACGAGGTATGGCATATACCGGCGCTTTTTCGAAGGAGGTACAGAGAAACAAGAGTTTTTAGAAAGCATGAAGGTTAAGGATATTGCAGCATACCAGGAGAAATATCTACAGGGGAACGAGGCGTTTGAAAAGACGCTGCTGGATTTGAAAAACTTGCCTTTGCTCCCGGTGGTGGACAGCAGAAGAAGGTTCCTTGGTGTAGTGACTCGCTATGATGTCCTTGAACAGTTCCAAAGTGCTTTTGGTGTAAAAAAACCTGGGATCCGAATTGCTTTTACATCACTCGAGGCCGAAGGGAGACTGTCAAGACTGGCCGAAATCATCCAACAGTATGAGGAATCGGTCATTTCCATTGTAACTTTTGATGAATCAGATAAACTCGTGAGAAGGATTGTCTTGAAAATCGAGAAAAAAGGAAACGTTGAAAAATTTATTCAAAAATTGGAGTCTTCCGGCTTCCGGATATTGGACATCGCCGAGGATCATTTGCCACTCCCTTCCTGATAAGAGGAAGGGAGTTTCCGTGTTTTACCGGCGTTCATGATAAAATGGAAGTATCCAATCAAATAAGGTGATGTTATGACAGAATGGATTACCGCGGCCATAGGTGCAGTCGGCATGCTCCTTGCTGCCTATATGTACCATGAGGCTCATCTGGACAGGGTGCTGTACCATGAGTTTTCTTACGAAGAGTATCCAAAGGGCATGGAGCCGATATCGTTGTTTTTTATCTCCGATATACACAGGAGGCTTATTTCCGACTCCATCATTTCTGAAGTGAAGGATAAAGCTCAGGCGGTCATTATAGGGGGGGATTTGGCCGAGAAGGGTGTGCCGGTGTCCCGAATAGAACAAAATCTCACCCGGCTTTCCAAGATAGGACCAGTATTTTTTATTTGGGGAAATAATGACAGTGAAGTGGGTGTACAGACACTTGAAAATTTATTCGGCCTATATGGAATTACGGTTTTAAATGGCCAAACATATGAACTGGAAGCGAATTCCGGCTCCGTCACCCTTATCGGCATAGATGATTTAACCAGAAACCCGAAGCCGTTCAGAGGATTGGAGGACAAGGCGAAATCTGCACCGTTCTCTATTTTGCTCAGCCATCAGCCAGCCATCATGAAACAGCTCCCTGAAGACTCAGGGCTCTCTCTCGTCCTGAGCGGACACACACATGGCGGGCAAATTAGATTATTTGGCATTGGGCCATACCAAAAAGGCTCTATCAGAAAGCATGGGAAAACCATTCAGCTGGTCAGCAACGGTTATGGGACATCCCTGCTGCCCCTCAGGCTTGGCGCTAAGCCTGAAACTCACCTCATCACGCTTTCAGGGCAATCCTGCCAAAACGGCAATTTATCATGAACCATCCACCTGCTGCTTCATAGTATGAGGTTAAGAGCAGTACTCGGGGGGCGGTTAGCATGAGGCTTGAAAGAATATCCCAAAATAAAATAAAATATTCCATTACGTTCGATGAATTGGCTGACAAAGGCTTCCTGCAAGAAGAAATGGTAAAGGAATCTTTTATTTGGGATGAATTGTTCGATGAAATGCTGGAGGAGGCAAGCAAGGAATATTCATTGCAGACGGATGGGGCAGTTTCCATTGAAATCTTTTCACTCACATCGAAAGAGCTGGTTCTGATTCTTACCCTGGATGAAGCGGATTCGCACGGACCCTGTTCAGGTGAAGGAAAAGACAGACAGGACAGATCTATACTCAACGAGTGCATTTTTGAATTTGACGATTTTGACCATCTTGTCCTCCTTGCTCACAGGCTAAAGAATATGGAGCAAGTTCCAAGCTCCCTCTTTCATTACCGGGACCGCTATTTTTTAATCCTGGATATCAGAGGAATGAAGCTCGAAGGGGTAATGAGCCTCTGTCTCGAATATGGAACCATATCCCCCGTCACCCAATATGTATTGAAGGAATACGGAAAAACCATCCTGGATGCCAATGCGCTTGAAACCCTGCGCTCCAGCTTCTGTTGAGTCATTATCTTTGCACACCGCCAAAAAATCTCCTATCATGAATTCAAGGAGATTTTTTCAAGTGTTTGGAAGATAGGAGCGCAGTTGCATGCAAACAGAAGATTGTATCATAGTAGGCGGAGGCCCGTGCGGTCTCGCGGCAGCCATCGCCCTGGAAGAGATTGGCTTAAAACCTCTCATTATTGAAAAAGGCAACATTGTCAACGCAATATACCGCTATCCGACCCATCAGATTTTTTTCAGTTCAAGCGAAAAATTGGAAATCGGCGATATGCCTTTCGTGACGGTAGAGCGAAAACCAAAAAGAAATCAGGCGCTTACATATTATCGGGAAGTCGCCAAGAGAAAGCAGCTGCGGATCCATCGGTTTGAGAAGGTGGAAGAAGCAGTGAGGAAGGATGGCATGTTCAACGTCAAAACGAGCAGGGGCGAATATCGTTCCCGCTATGTCATCATTGCCACAGGTTATTATGATCATCCTAATTATATGGGAGTCCCCGGTGAAGAGCTTGATAAGGTCTTTCATTACTTCAAGGAAGGACACCCTTACTTTGATACGGATGTCGCCGTCATCGGAGGCAAGAATTCCGCAGTGGATGCCGCCCTGGAATTACATAAGGCTGGAGCTCGCGTCACTTGCCTTTACCGGGGATCCGATTATTCTCCCAGCATAAAACCCTGGATACTGCCTGAATTCGAGGCTCTCGTCAGGCAGGGGGAAATTAAGATGGAATTCAATGCCGAAGTGAAGGAAATTTCAGAGGACACAGTCATTTACGAGAAAAACGGCCAGTTTGAGAAAATCAAGAATGACTTCGTGTTTGCCATGACAGGGTATCACCCGGATCATACGTTCCTGACAAAAATAGGTGTGGAGATTGAGCCGGAGACCGGCAGACCCACTTTCAATGAAGAAACAATGGAAACGAATATTCCAGGACTTTTCATAGCCGGTGTTATCGCTGCAGGAAACAACGCCAATGAAATCTTTATCGAGAATGGGCGTTTTCACGGCCGAATGATAGCAAAAAAAATCAAAAGCGAGACATAAGAACAGCCTTCCGCTCCTCCAATTGGGTTCGGAAGGCTGTTCTTGTCATGTAAGCGAAAAATAATGGCTAAGTTCATCCAGGCTGCTGGTCTTCGTAAGGGTGATCAACAGTTTGATCCTGGCTTTTTGGCCGTTTAAGCCATTGCAGAAGATGACCCCTGTATCCTTTAGCTGTTTGCCGCCGCCGGCATAATCATAAACCGGCTGTGCAATTCCGTTGAAACTTCTCGACACCAGTACCACTGGGATGCCTGCTTCCATCAGGCCATCCACTCCTTCCGCTGCTTTTGGCGGAAGGTTGCCCTGGCCCAATGCTTCAATGACAACACCATCATATGACAAATCCTTCAGGCAATGCAGCAAGTCTGCATCCATCCCTGCATACGCCTTGATGAGGGCCACTTTTCTATTCAGCTCCTTGACGATATATTTTTCACGGCAAACCGGCTTATGGTGAAAAATGACGGCTTGCTTGGTAACAATTCCGATTGGCCCGTATTGCGGGCTTTGAAAAGTGGACACATTGCTCGTATGGGTTTTAGTAACATTCAAGGCAGTGTGGATTTCATCATTGAGCACAACGAGGACTCCTTTGTCCTTCGCATCGTCAGAAAGAGCCACCCTGATGGAAGACATCAAGTTATACAAGCCATCCGATCCGACTTCATTGCTTGATCGCATTGCACCAGTCACCACAATGGGGATTTGTGCCGATACAGTCAAATCCAAGAAATAGGCCGTCTCCTCCAGCGTGTCTGTTCCATGAGTAATGACAACTCCGTCAAT
>DATBUB010000102.1:0-4199 GCA_036516555.1 Bacillaceae bacterium | reverse complement strand
TAGACAGGCGAAATACCATATATACAATATATTGTTTAACCTGGTTAAACCAGACACTTGCGGATAAATTTGAACTTTTTGTGACATTTTATTTCTTTTCTAAATAAAGTTCACCTAGGATTTTTTTGAGCTCATATGTGTCTGGAAGAAGATTCTGCTGGATGAAGGATTGAACCTGATCACCCTCCAGCCCATACATTTCCTCCAAATCCTTTGCGAACAGAAGTCCCTCTTTTTCCAATAAGCCGGAAAAGCGGGGGAGCGGATCTGGCTGGAGTTCTTCTTGAGATGCCAATACTTGTTTCAAGCCGTTTACATATTTTTCAAGCGGCCGGGCTCCCACAATTTTGACACCCTTATTATCTGCATTCAACATAATGATTGCAGGGAATCCGCGTACACCTAATTTACGGGCTAACTCGAAGTCCTGATTAAGCATTTGCTGGGCAGATGACAATCCGGCTTCCTTCACCATCTCTTTTCCGTCAAGGCCAAGCTGGTTCAGCAATTCAGCCAGAACAGCGTCATCCCCAATGTTTTGGTTGAAAGCAAATACGGCTTCCCTTGCACGGCGCAGGAATGCTTTGGCAAGCTGTTCATCCTGATTTTGGACAAGTTTAAACACGCGGGAAGGCGGATAGGAAGACTGGATGGGATTGTCGTACCATAAGGATCCGTCAATCGGCATCCGGGCAAACTCGCCGACTTCCCTCCAGTGTGAAGCGACATCAGATGGCTTTGAAATGCCATTTTGAACATCGGCAAAGCCTCCCCATTTTTCAAGCAGGCCACCCATGACAATATGAAGATTGAAATAGCGTCCATATTGGCTTTCGAATCTTCGCAGAACAGGTTCCAGAGCCCAGCAATGAGAACAGATTGGGTCTGTAACATAGTAAAGATCCACTGTTTTTTTGGACGTATTAAAGTCAACCGTTTCCATCTCCTCCTCGTTGATTTCGCCGCAAACTCCAGTTTCCAGGTCACACATCATATTACTTTGCATGGTCATTCTCCTGTTCGCTTTGGATTGTCTGATACTTCTGGGCCCACTCTTGAATGGGCTTTAATGCTTCTGAAAGGGCAATTCCTTTTTCAGTCAGCTGGTAAGAAATGATGACTGGTGTGCCTTCTGATACATGCTTTTCGAGCATTCCATGATCAGCAAGTTCTGACAGCTTGAGGGACAAGGCCCTTGGCGTAATGTCGGGAAGGTCGCGCTTCATTTCGGAAAAATGGGCTTTTCCTTCGGGGCAAAGTGACAAATAGTGGATGATGAGTCCGTTCCAGCTCCTCCCCAGTATTTTGAATGAAGCTTCTAAATATGGACAAATCTGAATGGTGGTCTCCTCCTTTATTGTTGGTATAAAAAGTATACTAGGTATAATTATTATACCAATTTGTGACGAATTTGCAATAATTACTTTTAAAAAGGCCTGTACGTTCTCCATCGTTTATAATGGAATGTAAATCTATTTAAAAAAGGTGGGTATAATTGTGAACGAAAATAATGCACTCCCTCCAAAAACATGTACCATTGAGAGGCTTGTCACCATGCCGGAAGATGTGGAAAAAGTGATTAAGGGTCAGAAAACAGCAACGAGAAGAAACGGAAGATATGCAGATATCGGAGAAATCATGACGCTTAGGGACCATGAATTCGTTGTCGAACGCGTGTATTCCCAAACGTTGGGAGAGCTGACAGACGAACACGCCAAACAGGAAGGGTATGAGAGCGTGGAGGACTACAAGAATGCCATTCTATCCATCCATCCCGGCATGCCGTGGAAGCCGAAAATGAGGGTGTGGGTCCATGAGTTTGCACTGGTTCAGCAGCAGGCCGAGTAATCTCCCATGATGTATAAGCTTCTTTTATATATCCATATAGCCAGCACGATTGCATCTATCGGTCCATTTCTGGTACTGCTTCCGTTAATCAAATATATGCGGTCCGCCCAAAAAGACGGGGAACAGGCCTATTTGGGACTTTTTAAGGCTTCCATCCGGATCGTCAAACATGCCGGGCATGTTCTTGTAACATCAGGTGTCTTGCTGATCATAGCCGGAAAATGGTCGTGGGCAGCTCCTTGGCTGGTATTGACCTACATCGTCATGTTTGGTTCCATCTTTTTTCTGGCCCGTGCTTTTACTCCCACGCTGAAGAAGTTTGCCGATTCAGCAGCTGACAGGGGAATGCTGACAGGCAAGCTGCATCGTGCCGTGTGGATGTACATGGCACTCCTAATGCTACTGCTCTGGTTTATGGTGGCCAAGCCGGTATTATGGTAACCATTTGGAATAATAGGAAAATGCGGTCCCTCTTTTTTAAGAGGGGCTTTTTTCATTTGGCTCACTCAATCGTTTGATTCATAAAAAAGCCCTGATTTGCTTTTTTCAGGGAGAAAGGTCGGGCTGCAAAAACGCCTATTTAGTCCAGTATGCATATAATTCCAGATCTGCTATTATTTAAATATTCAATAAAATGTTTTCGCCAAGGATAGGAGGGATACGTCCAAGCCCAGTTCATTCTTCCGTTTTCCGCCGTTATTGTCTCTCGCAATCTGGTAAACAGCCATCCACGGTCCTTCTCTTTAGCCGCAGCAAAAAAACAGTTAGTGAGGAGATGGAGAAAAATGTTAAAAATTCAGTTGAGGATGTTGCTTGTATTCAGTTTTGCTCTTCTAATTGGATTGGGTGTATCGATGGCAACCGCTTCGGAAGCGGAAGCTTATTCTTGGCCGAGGACATTGAAAGAAGGCATGAGCGGGGAGGATGTAAAGGAACTCCAAATCCGGGTAGCGGGCTGGGCGGCAGATTCTCCGGTACAGACTTATGTGGCGGTGGATGGCCAATTTGGCCCCGGGACATCTGCAGCTGTGAAACGGTTCCAGCGGGCATACGGACTTACCGCTGACGGTATTGTCGGGCCGCAAACAATGGCGAAACTAAATGATCTGGAAAGCTCAACCGGAACCAAACATTTCAGCTACAGTGAATTCTATTCAGGGGATGGAAGCGGTTTTAACAACGGAAAGGTATCGGCTGCCACTGTAAAGGAAAATGTCAGGCGCATGATGTACAAGCTGGAGGCCCTCCGTGTCAAAGCGGGCAATAAACCAGTAACGATCAACTCGGGCTTTAGGAGTATCACTTATAACAGCAAGGTGGGCGGTGTTTCCAACAGCCAGCATATGTACGGGATCGCTTCGGATATTGCCATTTCTGGAGTATCCAGCAGTACGGTGAAAAGCATTGCCAAAACATGCGGCTTCAGCGGCATCTACAGTGAAGCCACCTTTACCCATATGGACAGCAGGGTTGAATATCCTTACGGCTCCCAGTCCTGGTGGTGGAACTGATAATAGCGATTTTCCGCAGGTCTCCATACAGGGGACCTGCGGTTTGTTATTTGTGCTTCATTTGTTCCTGTGCCATCCGGATCATCTCTTTTACCATATTCCCTCCGATTGGCCCTCCGATCTTGCCGGCCTGCTCCGAAGTAAGCTGGCCGTTTTTCCCTCTCTGCAGCGGGATTCCCTGTTCCTTGGCCACTTCAAACTTCACATCATCCGGCTGAGACATATCCACATTGTATCCCTTGGCTTTCATGACCCGCCCTTTTAATTGGTCGAGACCTTCCCTGGCTCCCGGGACAAGCAGTTTATTTTTCCTTGCCATTTGACTCACTCCTTTTTGGATAGTTTGTCCCGCAATTAAAAATCCACTCAACAGATGAAATTGAGTGGATCATTTTTCACTTGTTTTATTTGGTTGATTGCTTTAAAATTTAAATAGGAATGATTACGATTTAGGTTAAACGAATGTAGGCTCTGGTAAGTAACGTTATTTTAAAGGAGGGACGCATTGGCTTGTTCAGAATTGAACGGCTGCAACAATAAACAAGTGAATTGAAGAAGTATTCCACCAGGTTGAAGAGCTTCACGGTACATAGAGAAGTGAAATAATTAGCGCTGCAGAGTGAAGAAATAGCTGAACTGTTGGCGACATTTGCATTACGATATTTGGATCTGAGGCTGTCTGTCCCAAAAATGAAGCATGAGGAGAAAAACGTTACGTGTTTTTCCCCTCATGCTTTTTCTTTTTTCTGTCTTATGGCGGGCTTCGGTTTGTGGTGTGGCAACTTCAATCTGCAAAAGGAAACGACTATTTTCTATTTATATAGATGGTTGGTACCTGAT
>DATBUB010000101.1:0-2525 GCA_036516555.1 Bacillaceae bacterium | reverse complement strand
AGGAGCGTTGATATTATGGAGTGATAATTCTCTTTTTATAGAGGGCTTAATATTTTGAAAAACTTATAAGTGGGAACTTCTACACGCCAAATGGAGACAGCGGCCTTTTTTACAATATTACTATATTTAGGTTTGTATTTCCTCAAGTGTTTATCAATAGTAAAATGGTTTTACTCGACTATTAAAGTGGGGTTTCTCAAAAAAATAGTAAGGGAAAAAAACTTCCCTTACTCTCGAAAAAAATTAACTATTTCCAGGCTCCGAGACAATTTCCCCCTTTACCATTACGATTCGATTGGCAGGTTTTCTCGCCACGACTTCAGCGGTGGAGGCCGCATCAATAAAGATGAAATCGGCATCGTCTTGAATATTCGGCCATACTTTGTTGCCCGCTGCATCAAGCGGCGCCACTCCGCTTGTCACAAATTTAAGTCCCTTGCGGAGGGACCGCTCATCAATCCGCCTGTTTAATTCGCTGAAGCGCGTTACCTTTTCCAACACGTCACCTGTTCCATAGGGACTCCAAGAATCATAAAATCCATCGCATCCGAAATGCACTTTCACGCCGTGGCGGTCCAGCAGTTCAATAGGAGGGAGGGTTCTTCCTAGGCCGATTGGAATGGTAGACATGATGGCCACGTCCTGCTCCGCAAGACGGGCAGCAATGTATTCCTGTTGGGAAACAGGCACATCGCCGAGACAAAAAGAATGACTCATGGCCGTTCTTCCTTTGTAGTTTGTTTCTTCCACGATATCAATCCATTTATCTACGGTATAGAAACCGACAGAACCGCCGTCATGCAAATGAATGTCGACATCCGCATTAAACTCTGTTGCAATATCCATGACTTCGTACAATGACTTTTCAATCGCATTGTCGATTCCCGCCGGGTCGAGGCCTCCCACCATCGTCGCGCCGTTCCTCATGGCTTCCCTCATCAGTGCCGGGACGTTGTCACGGAGAAGCCCATGCTGAGGAAATGCAACGATATCTGCTGTTACTTTTCCTTTAAATGAATCGAGTGCAGCTACTACACCCTCAAGATTTTTTAACCCGATGTACGGGTCAATGTTGACGTGGGTCCGGATATGAGTAGATCCGTAAGACAGCAGAGTTTCGATCATTTTGGCAGCACGCTGCTGAGAGGTATCCGCCAGCTCGGCCAATTCCAATGCTTCATAATGAAGACGTTCCTGCAGCCCAGACACTGGTATGCAAGCTTTCCAATCGAGCGTCATGTAGGTTTTATCCAGATGGTTATGCATTTCTTTAAACGTTGGAACCGCGAGCATGCCTTTCATGTCCATTCTCGGCTCATCGGCTGGAATGGATCCGTGTTCCGTAAGCTGGTTCACTATTATTCCGTCTTCAATTTTCAAATGGAAGGTGGCTGTTTCTATTTCCGCTGTGCCATCCTCCAGCAGCCGTTCCCTTGTTTCCAGCTTTACATTTGTCAGCCATTTTGATTGTTTCAACGCAAAATCCCCTCTCTATAGCGCGCTATCGCTTTTCTGATGAATGACTTTGCCGCATGACACTACGTGCGTAATCGGCCTGCGCCTGGCAACCGCCTGAGCGGAACAGACGGCGTCCAGCAGAAGCATGTCCGCTTTGTCCCCTGTTTTTGGCCAAACCTGCTCCCCTTTATCATTTAAGGGCGTAATGCCACCTGATGCATACTTCCATGTCCGGTTCAATGAATATTCGTCAATGAAACGGAAACGTTCAGCCAGGATGCAAAGCTTTTCAATCGTATTTCCTGTTCCAAATGGCGACCAGTGATCGGTTAAGCTGTCATGCCCAAGCGATACCGGAACACCATAGTCGTGAAGATAAGGGATTGGAATGGTCGTCCTGCCGATCGGAACAGAGGAAGTAATGTCGATTCCTGCTTCTGCCAGCACCGCTGTTATATCGTCCAGTTCTTTGCCTTGCAAATCGCCGAGGGCAAGGGCGTGGCTGATGGTGACCTGTCCGGTTTTGCCCGCCTCTATTGCCAATCCCGCTAGCTTATAAAATTGGAAAGCGCCCAGAGAGTTTGGGTCGTGGAGGTGAATATCCACTCCGGTATTGGCCTCCACGGCAATATCCATCATGGTTTCAAGCGATTTGTCTATATCTCGGTCGAGTGTGGCCGGATCGACTCCGCCTACAAGGGTAGCCCCCATTTTCATGGCGTCCCTCATAAGGGGCTCCACTTTCGAACGCAAGAGTCCGTGCTGAGGAAAAGCTACGATATCGAACGTGACCCGGCCTTCAAATTTGGCAAAAGCTTCGCGGGTTAATTCGATGTGCTTCGTGCCGATTTGAGGATCCACATTGCAATGTGAGCGAATATGCGTATGCCCTTGAGAAATGAGCCATTCAATCATATTTTCTGCTCGTTCTTGGGCAATCGGGAGCTGCTTAGGCAGAAGGGCTTGCTCTTCTTCAATACGTGTAAGGATTCCGTTTGTGATCGGTGTGCACGCTTTCCAAGGTCCGCCGAAATACGTTTTATCGACATGGATATGCATTTCCCGAA
>DATBUB010000100.1:0-10123 GCA_036516555.1 Bacillaceae bacterium | reverse complement strand
CGCACCGGTGGGAATGTTCATGACCGAAACGAAAGGGCAAGCGGCTGGCACCTTTGTCAAGAGGGGCAATACCATATGTCAGGATAGCCAGGTGTGCAATGAGAATTTGACATCACTGGACAAGCTGGAAGCGTTTATTGAACTATTGAAGTAGAAGAGACAAGACACCGTCTGGAAATAGGCGGTGTTTTTGTTTATATGTAATTGTATAATATTCCAATAATTGCTATAATCGGAGTAACAAAAGGGGGGCAAATATGCGCGATTTCTTGATGTGCATTCTTTTTATTGGGGCGATGATTTATTTCATTCACAAGCATAAGGAAAAGCTGTCAAAGCTGACAATCGGCCAAAAAGCTGCCATGGTTCTTACATACGCTGCGGGAATTGCAGTATGTACTTTCGGCATCATGTTTGGGGGCCGCATTTTGACTGAACCGTTCCAGAATATCATTGTGATTACTTTCATTCGTATTCTGGTTGTCTTATTTGGATTGACTGTATGCTTGTATGGAATCAATCGTTTATTATTGAGGATTACGAAAGGAGTATTCCCGGAAGCCTAATAATCGTCAAATATTTTCCAAAAAGGCGCTTTTTCTCGAAAAAAATGGGGAAATGTGCCTTTATTAATGGTACTATTTTCATAAAGGATAATTCATCAGGGGGAACGGCTGTGATTTTTCTAAAAACAAAACAAGAAACGGCTAGATTGCAGTTTGAACATGTAAAGGCAGAGCTGAATATTGTCAGCGGCAGCGAAGTGGAAAAGCAAATTCAAATGATTGGTCTCGGGAAGAAAGACTTGCAGGTGATCCATGCGATTCAGCCTTTTGTCATGGAAAAGATCGGGTTGATTGTGGATCAATTTTATAAGAACCTTGAAAACGAACCATCTCTTCTGAAAATCATCAATGATAACAGTTCCATTGAAAGACTAAAAAAGACGCTCAGACAGCACATTGTCGAAATGTTCAGCGGAAAAGTGGATGACGCTTACTTCGCCAAAAGGGTGAGGATTGCCCATATGCATGTCAGAATCGGCCTGCAGACTAAATGGTATATGTGTGCTTTTCAGGATCTGCTTCTGTCTCTGGTGAAAATTGTGGAAGAAAATGTTCCGAACAGAGAGGACTGTTTTTTGGCTGTCAAGGCTTTGACTAAGATGCTCAATCTGGAGCAGCAGCTTGTGCTGGAGGCCTATGATGCTGAAACGGACAGGATAAAGGAAGAGGCAGAACAGCATAAAAAGATGGTGCGGGATAACGTATCCGGAGCATCCCAAAACTTGGCGGCCATTACGGAAGAAACGAATGCTTCCTTCCAGCAATTGCTCTCGCAGTCCGAGGAAATCGTTTCACTGGCCAACTCCGGAACCGAACTTTCGCTTCAGGCGCAGGAGCGGGCTGAAAAGGGTAAGGAGCAGTTGACGAATCAGGCCGTCAATATGACCAATATTTATGGTTCGGTTGATGATATTTCCAAAGATGTCGATACCATGCTGGATATTTCAAATAAAATGCAGGAGATCGTCGGCATTGTAACGTCCATTGCGGAACAAACGAACCTGCTGTCATTGAACGCTGCTATCGAAGCGGCAAGGGCTGGGGAATACGGCCGCGGCTTCTCGGTTGTGGCGGAAGAGGTGCGAAAGCTGTCCGACCAGACGAAGAACTCGGTCACCAATGTGTCCTCTTTGATCCAGAACTCGAAAGCGCAGGTTGAAAAACTGACCCAATCGCTTGAGAAAATCAGAAAAGAAGTAAAAAGCGGAAATGATAACATGCAAGTAACGGAAAGTCATTTTGAGCAAATCCTGGATGCCATGAATCAAACAAGGAGCCAGAACGATAAACTGGAGACTGAAATTGTAGCCATGGTCAATGTCGTAAATGAACTGGGCAAGGCCTTTGATGAGGTGGCCAGCTCGGCGGACCGCCTGACGATGATCACGCAGGATATGGAATAACGGGCAGGGCCTTCGTTGTGAATGTGGAAATTACATTCATGGCGGGGGCTTTTTCTGTGCGTTTTGGGACTGGGTGTGTTTGGTGGGGGTGGGGAAAGCAGGAAAGCGGTGAAAGTGCGTTGAATATACTAAAAGAGTGTTGGTGCCTGGCACCCAAACAATTCGGGAACAATTCAGAATAGTGTCTAAGCTGTTTGGGTGCCAGGCACCCAAACAGCTTATGATTGGAGGAGAATTATGGAGAAGGCAGATTGTTTTATTTGCAGGAAACATCGAGGGGAGATTGATGTGCCAGGAGGCATGATTTATGAAGATGAACATATTTATATTGGCCACATTGCAGCCAATAATGGACAGGCTTATTTGGGATATTTGATGATTGACCTGAAGCGGCATGCTCCCGGGTTGGCCGAAATGACGAAGGAAGAATCGGAGGCGTTCGGCTACGCCATGAAATCGGCAGCGAGCGCTTTGAAAGAAAGTGAAGGAGCTGAACATATTTATACGATTATATCGGGCGATGCTGTGCCACATTTGCATATGCATGTGATTCCAAGGTATCCAGGTACCCCTGATGAATATTGGGGACCTCGGGGCGTACAGGAATGGCCGGAAGCAGCATACGGTTCCGAGGAAGAAATCGAACTTCTTTGTGGCCGGATCAAGCAGTGTTTGGCAAGTGCAAGCTTATGAAAGCCGCGAACACCTACAGCTGGGTTGGCCAAGAAAACCCGTTCCTTTTAAAAGCGGATGTCCAAGAGAGGGATCCCTTTTTTATTGGGAGATTCGGCGGTTTGGGCGGAAAAAATGAAGATGGTCTGCTTGTCTTGAACGACCCGGAGAAACGTTGGGAATTGGCGATGATCCTGGATGCACATTGCTCCTCTGAGAGTGCCTGCCTGGTAATTGAAACGGTAAAGAAACAACTTTACCAAGTTGCAAATATTATGAATGGCTCCATTTTCCATATGTTTAAAAGGCTTGAAGATACTTTTTTATCGATGTTTTTGGATGAAACTTTTATTAAACAATGCCAGAGGATCAAAGGTGAGACATCTTGTTTGGTTTGCATAAGGATCGATGGTTTTCTGTGGTGGTTTTCCATTGGTGACTGTTTGCTTTTCCTGCTTCATGAAGATTTTCGGCCATTTGGCCAGGCGCAATTAAACCAGAGGAATTTTTTTGAATGGATCGGCAAAGAAAGTACCTTTCACCACTCCATTCCTTGTTATTCAACCGGTACCAGAGAACTGAGGAAGGGCCAAAATGAGATCCTTCTTCTTACAGATGGATTTCTTGATGGGAATAAGACCGTCTTTTCTGAGGTTGAAAAAATTTATGGGACCTTTTATAGACAAAATAAAGCTATGGCTATACAGCACTCATTAGAGGAGCTGCAAAAACAACATGTAAAGGACAGTTCCACGATTATTGTTTGGGAATGTGACAACGGGCGAGAAGGAATTTTACCGAGTGTATAAAAAGCTGGGGAGAGGTTATTGCATGAGAACGGAACAAGAAATGATGGAATTGATTATTGGGACGGCGAAAAAGGATGACCGGATTCGAGCCGTCATCATGTATGGATCCCGCACGAATCCTAATGTCAAAAAGGATATATTGCAGGATTACGATATTGTGTATGTTGTGAGGGACATTGGCTCGTTTACTTCTGATCATGGCTGGGTCGATATCTTTGGGGAGCGGATCATGATGCAAATGCCGGAGGATCATGTGCTGCCGCCAGCCCAAAATGATGGCCGGTATATTTATCTTATGCAATTTACCGATGGAAATCGGATCGACCTTACCTTGATACCCGTAGAAAAGAGGGAGGAGCTCCTTGTTTCTGACAGCCTGAGTGTCCTGCTGCTGGATAAAGATGGGCTTTTGGGGGAATTCAAGCCTCCATGTGACCGAGATTATTGGATCAGAAGGCCGTCTGAAAAAGAATATGTTGATATTTGTAATGAATTCTGGTGGATCTGCATGAATGTAGCCAAGGGGCTTTGGCGAAATGAGCTTCCGTATGCCATGTTCATGCACGAGCAAGTCAACCGCAATGTATTGATCACCATGCTGGAATGGTATATCGGCATTAAAACGGATTTTGGCCAAAGTGCCGGAAAACATGGAAAGTACATGAAGGATTTTTTGGATGCCGGTGAATGGAAAGAATATACGGCCACTTATTCAGATGCAAAACTTGATAACGTTTGGCGAGCGCTTTTTGCGATGTGCAGCTTGTTCCAGAAGACCGCTATTTATGTAGGGGATCAACTTGGTTTTGAATACCCGGCTGAGGATGATCGGAAAGTTACAGAGTACCTGAACAAGATAAAAAGAATAAGTCGGGAATGTGAGCAGAGGTGAAAAAATGGGCTCGAGAATCATGCACTTGATCATAGCCGATCAAATTGCCAAGAAGATAAATTTGAAGGAAAAGGCTGCCTTTATATTGGGAGGGATCGCTCCAGATGCAGTTTCGCCAAAGGAAGTGACTCACTTTTACACAGGTGATGTTACGGATTTCACCAGAAGCATAGATTATGAAGGGTTTATCAGGAAGTATTCGGGTAAAGAGCAATCGGATTATATTCTCGGATACTATACACACTTAATTGCAGATGATTTGTGGCTAAAGGGGTTCTATCTGCCCTGGCTGAAGAACAGGATGGAGAATGATGCCAACATTTTCACTCTGTATCATGGGGACTTCCACGTTTTAAATGCTAAATTGGCGGATCATTATGGAGTTACACAAGATCTATTGGAGGATATGGAGGGGCTGCATTTAATCCCTGATTTGGAAGAAGTCGCGGCCGCGGAGGTCATGGAGTTTTTGCCATATCTGAATGAAGACTTGGCATATTGTGAGGGGGATCTGGACAAAGCACTGACCGTGTTTACCTTTGATCAAATAATAGGCTACATTGAAACCTCGGTGGAAAAGGGACTCCTGTATTTGCGCGGGTGCCTGGCACCCGAACAATTCAGGTGCAATTCAGAATAGTGTTCAATTTGTTTGGGTGCCAGGCACCGAAAAAACTTACATATCGATTGAAGTAAAGGAGCTAATTATGGCGATTATACAAAGAAAAATTGGGGCTGTTTTTATCCCTGTGAGTGACATTGAACAAGCGAGAGAATGGTACTGCAAGGTATTGGAGGTGAAAGTTGACCAAGAAATCATTGGCGGGCATCTCTGTTGCATACCGTTGGAGAATGATGGACTAAACCTCGTTCTGGACAGTAAAATTTCCAAGCAAGCTTCACTTGGAACATGGCCAATTTTTCATTTTAATACGACCGATATCAATAAAGCCCACCGGTCCTTAAAGGAACGCGGAGTGACTTTTATTACCAATATTCAGCATGGACACTATTTCAACATAAAAGACCCGGATGGGAACATGATTATGATATGCAAGTGTTAAATTGTGCATGTGCCAGTGGACGCCCCCCTTATAATGGACATATAGAGTGATATAATTGTGTAATGACGTATTCCAGAGAGGGGAAAAACAAATGGATAACCAGAATAAGAATAGAAAACGCCAAAGCACCTATGAGCAGAAGGTGTATGCGGTAGAGGAAGTCCTCAAAAAGGGCAGGCATAGGAAGGACGTGGCTTCTGAACTGGATATCCATGTGAATTCCCTTGGTCTCTGGATCAATAAATACAAGACAGATGGGCCCTCAGCCCTCCGGCCTGCCGCCGGGAGGATGGCTTCTCATGAAGACGGATCCGAAGCCGAAGAACTAAAGCAACTGAAAGAGATAAAGAAGAAATATGATGATCTGGTGATGGAAAACGAAATACTAAAAAAGTTCCAGGCCTTTCTCAAGGAGAGCGAAAAAGGAAACGGTACGAAGCCGTAACCCACTTGAGAAAGGAATACCCAGTCCAAGTCCTCTGCAGGGTCCTTGGTGTCTCGAGAAGCGGATATTATGCCCATCTGAAACGTCCGCCTAAGCCGCCTTCCGACAGGGATGCCAGGGACGCCAAAGCCATTAAGAAACTATTTAAGAAAAAAAGCGGCACCTACGGTGCCAAAAGAATTTCAGGCGTACTCAAAAGTCAGGGCCATGTCATCAACCATAAAAGAGTCGCAAGGCTTATGAAAGAATTAAACCTTAAATCAACCATAAGAGCGGTGAAAACTAAGCAGAAGGAGAAGGATAGAAGTGCAGGCTTTGTCTATCCCAACCTTCTTGAGCGCGATTTTACAGCTCTCTTCCCGAACCGTAAATGGGTGACGGATATATCCGAGCTGTTGGTGGACGGGGGAAAGCTCTACTTCACTAGCGTCATGGATCTCTATAACCGTGAAATCGTTTCTTTTACCATTGGAGACAGTCCCGGTCAGTCCATGACAGAGGAGTGCATCCGCGCAGCGATGAAGAGCAGGAACTTGCCCGATCTTAGGGATGTTATCATCCATTCGGACCAGGGAAGCGTGTATCGCTCCTACGATCATCACAAATTATCCAAAGAACTGAAGTTTATTCCCAGCATGTCAAGGAAGGCTAACTGCTGGGATAACGCCGTAATAGAGAGCTTCTTCTCACAGTTAAAGACAGAGTTCCCCTATCTGTATCCCGTTACATCGGCAGCACAGGTTCGGGAAGACCTGCCAAGATATATTGCTTATTTCAATGAAGAGCGCAGCCAAAAAAGGCTGGGTTATTTGACCCCGGCTGCCTTTTTAGCTGCAAATAAACAAGCTAGCTAATCACAAAAATGCACTGTCCGAAAAATGGGGGGTAGACCACTGGCACCAATACAACTTCGACTCAATTGGGAATATTGGGAGTTATGTCCGAATTGCGCGGGTGCCAGGCACCCGTACAACTCGCAGGTACCCGTACAACTCCGGGAGCTCAAGCCAAATTAGCTTTCAGCAGCTTTTCTTTTAGTGAATTCATCTTTGATGGTTGCTAAAAGTTCAGCATTTGTGATGAGCTGAAGGGCTGTCAATGCCAGGGCCTTAGCGCCCTTAATAAGAGCTTCGTCACCCTTTGGAGAGACTGCAGCTTCCCAGAAAGGAACCGTATGGCCCACCAGGTCATCTGCTCCAATTTTTATGTAAGGGTGGATGGTGGGGACGACTTGGCTGATGTTTCCGGCATCTGTTGAACCGATACCTTCACGCTCTCCGTCAATGATTGTTTCCCCGAGCTCTTCAATTACGGCCTTGAAAATAGAATCGTAGGTTTTGTTCAGAAGAAGATTGTCCACTTCATTTTGGAAAGCGATAACCTTCAGCTTAGCCCCAGTTGCAAGTGCCGCCCCTTTCGCAACAGCTTTGACACGGCTGGTCACTTCGTTCAATCCGCTGCGGGTTGCCGCACGGATGAAAAACCGTGCTTTGGCGTATTCGGGGATGATATTCGGTGCATCACCGCCATGTGTGATGATTCCGTGAATTCGCACATCGTCCGTTAACTGTTGCCTTAGAGCATTAATGCCATTGAAAAGCTGAATAACAGCATCGAGGGCGTTAATTCCCTCATGAGGAGCCGCAGCAGCATGGGCCGGTTTGCCAATGAACTCAAAATCAAGAGGATCAACGGCAAGGGAAGGGCTCGTAAGTCCGGTTTGATTCGAAGGATGCACCATCAGCGCCGCGTCGATTCCCTCAACCAAACCGTGTTTTACAAAGCTGCCCTTTGCACTGCCGTTCGGTCCGCCTTCCTCGGCAGGAGTTCCAAACACAACAGCTTCGCCGCCTATTTCTTTCAATACCTTGCTGAGCGCAATTGCAGCTGCTACGCTCGTTGTACCGATAATGTTATGGCCGCAGGCATGGCCAATTCCAGGCAGTGCATCATATTCTGCAAGAAAGGCGATGGACGGGCCAGGTTTTTTGGATTTTTTCCGTGCGACAAAGGAGGTTTCGTGTCCGGCGACTGCCTTTTCTACTTCAAACCCTTCTTTTTCAAGAATGCTAATCAAAAGAGAAGAGGCGAAAAACTCCTCGTTTCCAATCTCCGGATTGGCATGTATTTCGTGGCTTGTCTTAATATAGAGCTCCCTGTTGCTTTCAATATTCGCGATGATCGCTTCCTTCAAATGCACTGCAGACGCTGTAACTGCTGTCATCCTAAACTCCTCCTTTGAATTGTTTGGAAATTGTTTGGGTGCCTGGCATCAAAACGAATCTGAATGTTCGAAATTGAGCCTGAGTTGAGCAGGTGCCAGGCACCCACACAACTCAACTTCCCCAGGCACCCACACAAATCCCCTTGCCCCCAACCCCCGTCCTACCAGCCGATTTCGCTCAGCGGCACGAAGGTTGGGATTGAGTTTCCTTTGTATTCTTTATTGATGAATTCTTTCACGTCATCCTCTTGGTAGAGTTCCGCAACGCGCTTCAATGTTTTGTTGTCTTTGTCCTCAGCTCTTGTTGCAATAATGTTGATGTATGGTGTCGCCGTTTCGCTTTCATGGAAAATGGAATCCTGAGTTGGACTGAACCCCGCATCAACCGCAATGCCGTTATTGATGATGGAAGCAGCTACATCCGGCAATACGCGTGGTGTTTGACCGGCAACGACCGGTACAATTTCAAGTTTCTTCGGGTTCTCTGCAATTTTGTCTACAGAGCCGTTTCCGTCAAATCCTTCTTCAAGCTTGATCAAGCCCGCTTCCTCCAAAAGTAGAAGGGCCCTTCCCATGTTTGTCGCTTCGTTTGGAACCGCAATTTTTCCGCCTTCCGGAATATCATCTGCCTTCTTGTATTTGTCTGAATAGATGCCCATAGGAGCGATGAGAGTTGTCGCAATCGGCACCAAATCAAGCTTGTGTTCTTTAATGAAGGCATTGAAATAGGAAACCGTTTGGAAAGCGTTGGCATCGAGTTCGCCTTCAGCCAAGGCAATGTTAGGCTGGACATAATCCGAGAACGTGACCACTTCGATGTCGATGCCTTCTTTTTCAGCTTTCTTGCCGACAAAATCCCATACACGTGTATCCGAACCACTTACACCGATTTTTACTTTTACGTTTTTTTCTTCACCACCGGCCGATTTGGAGCAAGCTGTACCAAAAATGGCCAAAGTTAAAATGCAAATCGTCAATAATAGTTTTTTCATTGTAAAATTCCTCCTGAGTTATCTTCTTCTGATTTTTTTCGATAAGATGTTTCCAAATGATTGCAATCCTTGAACCATGACGACCAGAATTCCGACCGTAATCAGCATTGTCTTGGTGTCAAAGCGCTGGTAGCCATATGTAATGGCGAGGTCCCCGAGCCCTCCCCCTCCAACCGCTCCGGCCATGGCGGATGCTCCGACAAGCCCGATGGTCGCGATGGTAAAGGCGAGAACGAGGGAGCTGAGAGCTTCGGGAATCAAGAATTTGAAAATGATTTGACCCGGCGTTGCCCCCATGGCTTCCGCGGCTTCAATGACTCCGGGATCCACTTCCAGCAGGGAGTTTTCCACGAGTCTTGCGATATACGGCCCGGCATAAAAGACGAGCGGCACCACTGCAGCAGCTGTTCCGATTGATGTCCCCACAATGAGGCGCGTAATCGGAATGATGGCCACCATCAAAATGATGAAGGGAACGGATCTGAATACATTGATGATTCCATTCACCACGTTGAAAAATGGCAGATTCTCAAGCAAGTGGCCCTTTCGGGTCACAACGAGAAGGATTCCCAGCGGGAGCCCGAGGATAAGCGAAAATAAGAGGGAGAAGGCTACCATCTGCAGTGTTTCAATCAGGGCTTCAATGATTTGTTCCGAATTAACTAGCATGTGCGGTCACCTCCTTAATGTTTACTTCTTGCTGATTGATGTAGAGCAGTGCACGGCTGATGTCTTTGTCAGCGCCTCGAAATTCAACGATCAGATTCCCAAAAGGAGTACCTTGAAGTTCCGTTATATTGCCGAAAAGTACATTGACATGGACATCGAACTTCTTTGCAATTTCTGAAAGCAGCGGCTGACCGGCTGATTCCCCGATAAAATTGATTCTAAAGATTTTTTGCAGGCCGTCATTTATTTCAACGATTCTTTTGATCGATTCCGGAATGGAATCATTCATGACGGTGCTGACAAAGTTTCTGGCCGTCTGTGTTTGAGGGGACGAAAAGACTTCAAAGACTGTACCTTCTTCAATGATTTTTCCATCCTCGATGACCG
>DATBUB010000099.1:0-2049 GCA_036516555.1 Bacillaceae bacterium | reverse complement strand
ATGGGTCTTTTGTGGCTTTTTTGTTTGCCGGGACTGCAGGTGCGGATTCATCGGCCAACTTTCCCTTAACGGTCGGGTATACTTTTATTGCAACCAGGGCCAGTGCGAGTATTGTGACCAAAATAACAGGGAGCATTTTTTTCAGCATTTGAAACTCCTTTTATCAGCGTCAGTGACGATTATAAGCGGCAAAGAATTTGCATAAAGCAAATCCTCTGTAAAGCTTTCGGACTTATCAAACGGTCCGGACTGCAAACTGTCAAATTGTTGTTAGCAAACACTAGAGTTGGTACCTATAACGACTCTTTTGAAATGAAATATCAATATCTTATTTGGTACATTAATAGACTTCCAAACATATATTTTTGGAACCCTTTTCCATGTAAATCGTATCATATTATTCCTATATATGTAAATGTGATTTACCTAATATAATTCTGAATTGCCACCTGTTCTTTATTCCTTCTACAATCGTACCTTTAGCTACACCCTATTCGTGATCATAAAAATTTCAATTCCGGAAAGACTATCGTTATCTGGATTATTTGTTTTCAAAAAATCATCACATCATGAGGTGCAGGCATGCGAAAAGTAGCCATCGTGATCATTGTCGTTTTTCTTTTGGGTATTGTGGCTGTTGCGGGGGTGAACAGCAATAGGCAGGCAGGGGAGCAGCCGATTCATTCCAGCGAGGGGCGGAGTGCCAGGGAGCTGCAGGTGCAGAATTTGCAGCAGAAGAATCATCCGCACATTCAACATGTGGACATGCTGCAAGCAGGTGACCGTACGAAAAGGATGCTGAATGAACACCCGTCTATTCAGCTGATACACCATAATGAACAGGATAAGAGCCACTATTACAATAACGAAGTGGTGGTGAATTTTAAAGATTCCCCCAGCGATTCCGCTATAGAAGAAATGGCTCTTGAGATTGACGGAAAGCTTCAGGAAAGGCATGATTCCGTATATATTTTTAAATCTAACAGCCAATCAACGGATGAACTCATTGATTTTTTCAATCAAAACGAACAGGTGGCGTTTGCGGAACCGCACTTTATTTACTTGCAAAATGAAGTGAACGATACGTTTTATCAGAACTACCAATGGAATCTTCCGGCGATTGGCACGGAACCGGGATGGAGTGTATCGAGAGGGTCTGAAGACGTGAAAATCGCGGTAGTGGACACAGGGGTGGATCTGGATCATCAAGATCTTTCCGAGCGGCTGACGGAAGGCTATAATGTCCTGGCCCGCAACAACCATCCAGATGATGATAACGGACACGGTACTCATGTGGCCGGGATCATTGCCGCGGTGACGAATAATGCGGAGGGTGTTGCAGGGATTACGTGGTATAACCCGATTATGCCGGTCAAAGTGATGAACGCCCAAGGGTACGGAGGTTCCTTTGATGTAGCGCAGGGAATCCGCTGGGCCGCTGATCATGGCGCTGACGTGATCAACCTGAGCCTCGGGAATTACCAGCCTTCCCGTGTAATGGAAGAAGCTGTCCGCTATGCGCTTGATAAAGACATTGTAGTTATTGCGGCAGCGGGGAACGATAATACCGGCCAGCCGAGTTTTCCTGCCGCCTATCCTGGAGTGGTCAGTGTGGCGGCTGTGGACTGGGAAGGCAAAAGGGCTCCGTTCTCCAATTTCGGCGAGCACATTGACATAGCGGCACCCGGCGTTTTCATCGCCAGCACCTTTGCCGGCGGCCAGTATGCCAGCCTCTCTGGTACATCGATGGCCTCTCCCCACGTCAGTGCGCTTGCCGGCCTGATCCGGTCCGTCAATCCGAATCTAAAGAACACGGAAGTGGCGGACATCATGACCCGGACAACACAAAGAGCAGGAAAAGACGGCCATGACATTTACTATGGAAACGGAATTATCGATAATACAAATGCACTGGAATCTGCCTATAACCAAAGAAATCCCCTAGGGAGGACAAGGGATTGGTTCAATCAATTGTTTGAACGATAAGTACGATACGGGGCTTGTCCGATGGACGGCCCTTTCGTCATTTATGGATATACAATCCCAATA
>DATBUB010000098.1:0-11383 GCA_036516555.1 Bacillaceae bacterium | reverse complement strand
GATTGTCCGCTTTGATTTTCCAGCAGCTTTTCATCCCTGCCGGTCACTTCGAGCACATCCAGCAGGAAGACAAAGATTGGGAGCCCGATAATGAGACCCCATACTCCAAAAAAGTTCTCGGAAAAGATCAGGACGACAAAGGTATAGAATACAGGCAGATCTGTCTTCGAGGACATCAGCTTCGGATTCAGAATATATGCCTCCACTGCATGGATTACGGCAATGGCCAGCACCACATATACCACTTTGATGAACCCGCCTATCGTATAGGCGATCAAGCAAAGCGGTATTAAGGAAATAATCACACCTGCCACCGGGATGAGCCCGAGGAAAAACACCATGATTCCCAAGCCGAAGATTTGAGGGAATCCCATCAGCATCAGAGCGACCACCGTCAGGACACAGTTGACAATGGCAATGATGAACTGAGCCTCAATCACCTTTCCAAAAGTACGGGTGAACTTTCTTCCGAAATATTCAATTTCGTAATAAAACGGAGCGATTTTGCTTTGCTTGAATTTACCCGTGAATTCCTTAAGCCTCGGTTTTTCCAAAAGAAAGAACAGGCTCAGAATCAGGGCGATCAGGACATGGATGCTCATCTTGCTTATATCTGTAAAGGATTTAAGCAAAAAGGCAAACCCATTTTCAAGATAGCTTGCAATCTGGTTGTTCGCTATGATGGTTTCAATATAATTAATGACAATATTCTCATGCGGCTGTGTGTAAAAAGCCGTTATCCTTTTGACAAGCTGGCTGATCTCAAGGGTAATCAGCGGCAAGTATTTGACGAGGCCAAAGGAAAGCAGGCCAACAATCAGGGAATAAAGAACAAACACCAGGATACGCCGATTGATAGGGATCCTTTTGGCTGTAAATTCTGTCAGCCGGTCCATCAGAAAAGAAAAGATAAAGGTAAGCAAAATTAAATTAATCATGCTTTTCATGCTGAATAACACCAAGACAATCAAACCGAAAATCAGGACGCGTTTCACGCCCTTTTTTTGAAACAATGCTGTCAATGCATCCATCCGTTACATTTCCCCTTACACTCCAAATCACTCTCATTATGCTTCTACTTTTATTATCAGCGTGAAACGGCATGATTACAAGTGGAAAAGAGTATGCGGGGGAAAAATGACGGTCTTGACACTATTGATTCATACAGCATCTGCCTAGTTGTTCAGCTCCAGCATATTTCCTTCCGCCATATACACAATGCTTTCACAAATATTGGTGACATAATCCCCGATGCGCTCCAAATACTGTGCCGTCAGCAAGAGGTGTGTCGCCTGGCCAATCCAGCTGGCATCCCTGCTCATGAGCTCTGTGAGCTCTGTGAAAATGGTCTTGAAATAATGGTCAATGACATCGTCCTGCTTGGCGATAGCGATCGCTTCATCCACATCCATCTTGATATAGGCGTCCAGAACATTGTGGACCATTTCCTGGACCATGCTTCCCATCTTCGGAATATCGATGAGAGGCTTGGCATACGCTTCATCCTTCAAGTGTATCGTTGTTTTAGCGATGCTGACGGCATGGTCTGCCATCCTCTCCAAATCGGTTGATACCTTCAGCGTAGTGGCGATTCTCCTCAAATCACCGCCAACCGGCTGCTGCAGGGCTATGAGGGTGAAGCATTTCCGTTCAATTTCAATTTCAGCATCGTTAATGTTGCGGTCCTTTTCCACAACGGAATAGGCGAGTTCCTCATCCTTGTCGACCAGGGACTTCACCGCATGATGGACCGCTTCCTCCACCATCAATCCCATTGTCAGAAGGCTTTGGTGCAATCCTTTCAACTGTTCCTCAAACTGGCTTCTTACTGCCATTTTCTCTCATCCCCCATACTGTTATTGTTGGCTTGCATCCGCGTTCAAATCAGCCAAATCGCCCTGTAATGTAGTCTTCGGTCCGTTTGTCGTCCGGATTGGAGAACATAGTGGATGTTTCGTTGTACTCGATCAATTCACCGCTTAGGAAGAAGGCGGTTTTATCGGATATCCGTGCTGCCTGCTGCATGTTATGGGTCACGATGATAATGCTGAAATTTTTCTTCAGCTCCTGTACAAGCTCTTCCACCTTTAAGGTTGAAATCGGATCGAGCGCCGAAGTGGGTTCATCCATTAAAATGACATCCGGCTCTATGGCAAGACACCTTGCGATGCAAAGACGCTGCTGCTGTCCGCCGGATAATCCGTAAGCATTCTCCCCAAGCCTGTCTTTGACCTCATCCCAGATGGCCGCTCCCTTCAGGCTTGTTTCTACAATCTCATCCAGCAATTTTTTGTCTCGGATTCCATGGATTCGCGGTCCATACGCTACATTTTCATAAATGGACTTTGGAAATGGGTTTGGCTTTTGGAATACCATCCCCACTTTCGTCCTTAATTCCTCAACCCCGTATTTGCTGCTGAGAATATTCCTTCCCCTGTATAAAAGCTCCCCCGATATCCTGACGGATGGGACAAGCTCCACCATCCGGTTCAGGGATTTGATGAAAGTGGATTTTCCGCACCCTGAAGGCCCGATGATGGCTGTCACGTTATTTTCCAGAATATCGAATTGAATATCTTTCAGCGCATGGTCATTTCCGTACCATAAATTGAAATCCTTGACTTCAAATACATTCGGCTGAGGGGCATTCGAAACATTCATTTCTTGCTGATTGCTTCTCTCCATGGTTGCTAGCATAATTTTCTCCTCCAATTTAATCAGTAGCGTTTTGAAAATTTATTCCGGATGATGATGGCAATTGAATTCATCAGAATCAGCATAAAGAGGAGTACGATGATCCCTGCTGCGGCTACATCGTGAAAGGCCGCCTGCGGTCTGCTCGTCCAGTTGAATATCTGTATGGGCATGACGGTAAATCCGGACCAGATGCTTTCAGGAACAAACGCCACAAATGTCAAGGCGCCAATCATGATCAGAGGGGCTGTTTCCCCAACTGCCCGCGACAGTGCCAAAATTCCGCCTGTAAGGATACCGGGTATGGCGGCCGGCAAAATGACGCGGACGATCGTCTGCCACTTTGTCGCCCCCATTCCGTAGGAGGCTTCCTGCAACTCCTTTGGAACAGAGCGGAGAGCTTCCTGAGCCGCTACCACAATGATCGGCAAAATAAGCAAGCTCATCGTCAATCCGCCCGCGAGAACACTTCTGCCCATTTCCATCATCCGGACAAAAACCGTCAACCCCAAGAGCCCGAAGACAATGGAAGGGACTCCCGCCAAATTGGATATGTTCATCTGGATGAATCTTGTAAGCTTGTTTTTCCTGGCATACAACTCCAAATAAATGGCACACCCGACGCCTAAGATGATGGAGACGGGGCCAGTGATGATCATCAGCCAGATTGTTCCGAAGATGGCGGCCTTGATTCCCGCTTCCTCTGGACGCCTGGAAGCAAAATTGGTGAAAAATCCGCTGTCCAAATAGCCGATGCCCTGCGTGAAAATCCGGTACAGAAGCACTCCCAGAACGATCAGGCCAAAGGAGGCAGCCAGCAAAAACATCCATTTGGACAATGTGTTCTTCAGCAAGCGTGTTTCTATTCGTTTTACCACTTTTTCACGATTGATCAATTCCATCAATATTCCTCCCTAAATCGCTTGGATATGAGCTGTGCAATGATGTTCATCAGGAGAGTAAAGACAAACAAGGTCATGCCCACCGCATAAATGCTGTAGTATATGGTGGACCCGTAGGACGCATCCCCAAGACTGACCTGGACAATATAAGCCGTCATTGTCTGAATGGTTTCGGCCGGATTGAACGTCAGGTTCGGAGATGAGCCCCCGGCAATGGTCACGATCATCGTTTCGCCGATGGCACGGGAAATGCCAAGGACAAATGAGGCGATGATTCCTGACAGCGCTGCGGGAACAACCACCTTCAGGGATACCTCCAGCTTGGTCGAACCCAGGGCAAGTGCCCCTTCCCTCATGGATCTCGGAACCGCTCCCATAGCGTCCTCCGACAGGGAAGCAATCATGGGAATGATCATGATTCCCACCACAATGCCAGGACTCAAAGCATTGAAAAACTGCAGATCCGGCACGATTTTTTGAAGCATGGGGGTGACAAAGGTCAAGGCAAAAAATCCGTATACAATGGTCGGAATGCCTGCAAGCACCTCCAGGATAGGTTTAACAATCCTCCTCACCCTGTCGCTTGCATACTCGCTGAGGTAAATGGCAGTCGCAAGACCAATCGGCACCGCTACAAGCATGGCAATGACGGCCACTAGCAATGTTCCCGAAATGAGCGGGGCAATCCCGTACTGAGGATCGGCTTCGAAAAATGGGAACCATTCCATGCTTGTGATGAATTCTAGGATGGGGACACGGTTGAAAAATGTCACGGTTTCCACCATAAGGGTGATCACGATTCCAATTGTGGTAAATATGGAGATAATGGCCATGATAAAAAGGAATACAGGAACCGATTTCTCAACCATTCCCTGTTTATACTTGCTCTTTCTTTTGTTTTCTTCTATTAATCTGGAAATTGATCCTCTCTTGCTGCTTGCCTCCATCGTCATTCTCCTCGTCTATCATAGTCAGGGTGAGAGGATTTCATCCCCTCACCCTTATCTAATTATTTTGCTGCTTCCTCGAGCTTCGACAGAGCTTCTTTATATTCTTCATCCTTCAAGCTGATATAGCCGACCTCTTCCGCCAATGTACCGGCATTCTCAAGGGCAAACTTCACGTAATCATATACCTGCTGCTTTTCTTTTATGGCATCGTTTCGCACATAGAAGTACAGCGGTCTGGAAAGCGGCTCGTAAACGCCAGTCATGATTGTTTCATGGTCTGGTGTAATGGCATCGCCTTTCCCGTTTACAACCGGGACAACCTTCAGCTGGTCTTTGTTCTCAATATAATAGGCAAAGCCGAAAAATCCGGTGGCTCCTTTATCTCCCATGACACCTTGTACGAGGACATTATCGTCTTCGGACAGGGTTGCATCTTTTCTCATCTGTTCATCCTGAAGGATCACTTCATTCCAGTAGTCGTACGTACCGGAATCAGTGCCGGGGCTGAAGAACTTGATCGGTTCCTCCGGCCAGCCTTCCCGGACATCCGCCCAAGTTTTGACGTTGCCGCTTTCAAGCCACATCTTTTGCAGTTCTTCAACTGTCAGGTGGTCTACAAAGTCGTTCTCTTTATTGACCACTATAGATAATCCATCATAGGCTATTTCAAATTCCGTATACTCGACGCTTCCTTCCTCGAGTTTCTGGGCCTCTTCTTCTTTGATCGGACGCGAAGCATTGCTGATGTCGGTTTCTCCCGCAATGAACTTCTTAAAGCCGCCGCCTGTGCCCGACACGCCAACCGGCGCTTTCACATCAGGCTGCTCTTTGGCGTATTCTTCCGAAACAGCTTCCATAATCGGGAATACGGTAGACGAACCATCAATGTTAACGGATCCGGACAGTTTTTCCTCCGATTGGCTGTTTTCATTCGAGGAGCTGCCGTTGGCGCCTGAAGCACTGCCATCCCCGTTTCCACATGCAGCCAAGAGAAGTGCAGAAGATAAAGTCAAAGCAGATAATACGGATTTCAGCTTCATTTTTAAGATTTCCCCCTGTAGTGAGTTTTTTGTTTTCCTACAAGGCCTATATTACTCGCAATATATCAAGTTCAGGTGAAACAGAAGTAAATCCTTTGTTAAGATACTGTAAGGAGATTTTAATGACCCCCCCTATCCTCATTTCTCCTGTCAGCCTATTAAAACGTTGTCTTGAGGGGGTTCTTAAGGGTTTGACATTAGAAGTGAATATTAAAAACGTGTAAATGGGTTAATGAAATATTAAAAATGGGACCGTCCGCAAATGAGCAGACCGTCCCGTTCTCTATTTTCTAATCTATTGAAGAAACCACTGGGAGAGCCAGTTCGACCTCTGTTCCCACACCTATTTCACTATGAATATTGATATTCCCTTTCATGGCTTCGATGATTTTAAATACGACCATCATTCCAAGGCCCGAACCGCTGCCAGCCATATTGAAGTACGGCTCTCCAAGCCGATCCAGCGTTGAACTGCTCATTCCCTTTCCATTATCCGTAATGTGAATATGGCACTTGTCGTCCTTTACGACCGTTTGGATCAGGATGCTTCCGCCGTTTGGAAGAGCATCGATGCTGTTTGTGAGAATATTGACCAGGGCTTGTACAAATTTTTGCTGGTCACCGAGAATATAGCAGTTTTCCGCTTTCAGGCATGTAATGTCTACTTTGGATACATCAGCCAGCGGCTTGACGACTGAAAGGGATTCGTTAATGACCGTTTCAATTTCCAACTTTTCTCGCCGATCTGGATACGGTCTGGCAAAAGTTAAATAGTCTGTAACGATCTGATCTATTTTATCCACTTCATCCAATGCCGTTTGCAGGAATAGCTTCTTCTTTTCCGTTGGCATCGATGGCTCATCTGTGACCATTTGAATCATGCCCCGGACAGTCGTCAGCGGATTTTTGACCTGGTCGTTCACGGCTGCCGCCAAATGGCTTACGGCATCCAGCTTGGATGAATGGAAAAGCTTCATGCGCATCAAATGGTTTTTCCGAATAGCTTCGAGAGAAATATTGACGAGGATGATTCCCAGCACGTTTATGGAAACAAATTGTATCCAAATGTCTTTTTCAATCCATTGCTGATTGATGGCTGACCCGTGCAATAGTACCACCAGCGAGAAAAACAGATTGATGCCTGCTGCAACAAACATTCTGGTCATTGCTTTCAAGCGGAAGTAAAAAGGGCGTACACCAATGATGACGATATATAAAACAGAAGTGATGGCGATTTGGCCCGTAAGTCCAAATCCTCCCTGAAAGGATCGGATGAGGATGGTTTCAATGAGCAGGACAAATCCGATGCCGGGTCCCCCATATATGGTGCCGAACCATAAGGGCACTCGCCTCAAATCATATTGAATACCGGCGTATTCGTAAATGGAAAAGGTCATGACCAGCACGATCGCCATTCCCGAGGTAAACAGGATGGCATATTTTTGTGCAAACGAACACCCGGGTTTGCTTTCAATCCAAAATTGGTGGATGATCATTGTAATCAGAATAATCAATAAGTTTAAGAGCAAATTTGTCCCTATACTCATCATCGCCATTTCCCCTTTTTAAATATCTCTCCCTATAGCCTGCGTTGGATGCAATATACCATGGCCATGAATCTTGTTTTTCCAATATAAAGATTATATTTATTATAAGGGTTTAGAAACGTTTTTTGGGAAAATAATCAAAAAATAACCTTTTTTGCTGAAAAAAGAGACTTTCCAAAAAACAGAAAGTCCCCTTGTTAAGATCAGCTGTACTTTGTCCGCATCAAACGGAGCGAGTTCATGACCACAAGCAGGGTGGCCCCCATATCCGCGAAGATGGCCATCCACAAAGTCAGCCAGCCCGGAATGATCAGCAGCAGGGCCAGCAGCTTCAGCCCAAAAGCAAAGGATATATTTTCTTTAATGATCCGAAGCGTTTTTCTGCTGAGAGAGATGGTATATGGAAGTTTTTCAAGGTCATCCGCCATGAGTGCGATGTCTGCGGTTTCCAAAGCGGTATCCGTTCCGGCACCGCCCATCGCAATTCCCACAGTTGCAGTCGCCAAAGCCGGAGCATCATTGATTCCATCCCCCACCATTGCCACTTTGCCATACTTGGCTGCAAGGGACTGTATGGCTGCCAATTTACCTTCCGGCATCAATTCCGCCTTGACTTCACTTACTCCAACTTCTTTCCCGATGGCCTGCCCTGCGGCTTTATTGTCGCCAGTCAGCATGATGGTCTTCTCAATGCCAAGCCTTTTTAGCTTTTCCATGATGGAAAGGCTGCTGCCCCTCACCTGGTCGGAAACTCCAATAAAGCCTTTTACTTCGGCTCTTGTTCCGACAAGCATGACCGTTTTGCCCTGTTCCTGCAGCTTTATGATTTGTTTTTCGATATTCTCAGGAATGGCCATCCAATCTTCGAATAGCTTCGGACTGCCTATATAGAACGTTTCTCCTGAAACGGCGGCTTTTGCCCCTTTCCCAGTCAAGGATTGAAAATCATCGGCCTGAACAGCGGGTAATTGCATCTTTTTCGCCCGGCGCAAAATGGCCGATGCCAGCGGATGCTGTGAGTAGGACTCGATTGCGGCAGCCATCGACAATATGTCTTCCTCTTTCAATTCGGAAAGGGAAACAATGTCAGTCACTTCCGGCCGCCCCTTCGTCAAGGTTCCTGTCTTATCAAATGCCACCACCTTTATGCGTCCGGTCTCTTCCAGATGGATGCCCCCTTTGATAAGGACCCCCTTCCGAGCCGCGTTCCCGATGGCTGTAACGATGGCTACCGGGGTGGATATGACAAGTGCGCAAGGACATCCAACTACAAGAACCGCCAGCCCTCGGTAAATCCACTCATGCCATTCCCCTCCGAGGAAGAGCGGCGGAACAAGCACCACAAGTAGTGAAACCAGCATGATGGCCGGAGTATAATATTTGGCAAAACGGTCTACAAACTGCTGCGTCGGCGCACGTTCGGCCTGAGCCTCTTCCACAAGATGAATGATTTTGGCGATGGTGGTGTCTTCCGCCTTTTTGGTGACCCGTACTTCCAGGAATCCCTCCCCATTCAGGGAACCTGCAAAAACCTCATCTCCAGTCTGCTTAAGGACTGGGATAGATTCTCCTGTGATAGCTGCCTGATTGATGGAGGATTCACCCTTGACAACTTCACCGTCCATGGCCACTTTTTGGCCGGGCTTGATGATCATGATGTCATTCAGCTCAATCTCCTCAACCCTGACATCCATTTCAATGTCGCCACGTCGGATGATGGCGGTATCCGGTGCGATGTCCATGAGAGACCGGATGGACTGCCGGGCTTTATCCATGGAATAGCCCTCCAGCGCTTCACTGAGAGCAAAAAGGAAAACCACGACAGCTCCCTCGCCCCACTCCCCTATGATCGCCGCTCCGATGATCGCCACGGTCATGAGTGTCTTCATATCAAATTGAAGTTTGACCAGATTTCTCAATCCCTCTTTAAAAAGGGAGTATCCCCCAATGGCTATGGACATCGCAAACAGCAGTATGGATTGAAGGCTTCCTTCTCCTGCAGTGAATGCCGATGCATACCCAAGGATCAAAAAAAGCAAGGAAACTAAGGTGTTTTTATTCTCTCGTTTTTTCCAGAAAGGGATATTTTCCTCTGTCATCTTATGGCGTTCAGGAAAAACCTTAATACCGTCGAAGGCGCCGGCTTCCTCCAACTGCTCAATGGAGGCATCCCCAATGACTGCCAGTTTGGATGCGCCAAAGTTCAGCTGGACATCTTCAACAGTGGGAATTTCCCGGACATTCTTTTCGAATTTGGCTGCGCAGTTTGTACAGGAAAGTCCCTGCAGCCGGAAAACGTGCTTTTCCCCATTCATGATGACCGATCCTCCCTGTGGTGAACAAGTGCAATATTCACAAGCTGATGGACATGCTCATCCAATAACGAGTAAAAAACAAGCTTGCCCTTTTTTCGATACTTGGCAAGGCCCATATTGCGCAAATACCGCAAATGATGTGAAGCCGTAGCATTTGTGGCGCCGATGATTTGAGCCACATCACACACGCACAGCTCTTCCTCCAGCGTCAAAGCATATGCCACTTTCAAGCGTGTTGCATCCGACAAAGCCTTAAAGAGCAATTCAACCCCGCTCACATCGCCAATCATCGGCTGTATCCGGTCGACCACTTCTTTGTTATAACAATAGGTTTCACACGCATCAGGTGCTTTCTTGGCTGCCAATTCCCCACCTCATTCAAATACTCATTTGATTGTTTAATTATAGTGTATGAGCCATTCGCAAAATTGTCAATGTTAATATTCAAATGACTGTTTTATTGTTATGCAGTTGCTGGTACAATAATTTCAGGATTTGGCAGGAGGAGCATTCCCCCCTCTGCCCCGATGTATGGTAACCTTATAAAAGAGATTCATTAAATACTTTAGCTTAAATTGAAAGAGGTGCACTATGAATAGGAAACAGTTTGTTATTGGTACACTGCTGGTCTTTGCAGCTATCGTTGTATTGGTCCTATACATGAATAAACAGGATTCGGCAGTCCAGGAAAACGGCGGGAACCAAAGCGGGAAACAACCGTCCATTGAAAATCAGCCAACTGTTGGAGAAGAAGAAGCTCCTGTCTCCATCATTGAATTCGGGGACTACAAATGCCCTTCCTGCAAAGCCTGGGGAGAGAGGGTATACCCTGAGCTGGAAAAAGATTTTATTAACAATGGCCAGGTAAAGTTTTCATACATTAATGTTCTTTTCCACGGGAAAGAATCAGTCTTGGCCTCCTTGGCATCCGAATGGGTATTTAAAAATCACCCCGATGCGTTTTGGAATTTCCACAATGCCCTGTTCGCTGCGCAGCCTGCATCTCAACAACATGATGAACGCTGGGTGACGCCTGAAGCACTTGCAACATATGCCCAGGCGACTGTTCCGGGCATTGACTTGGAAAAATTCAATGCTGATTTAAAAGAGCAGAAGACATTGGACGAGGTAAAACGGGATGACCAATTGGTGAAGGAAGCCAATATCCAATTCACTCCTTCCATCATGATCAACGGAGTGTTGATAGAAGATCCGTTTGACTACGAGGCCATCGTCTCCCAAATTGAAAAGGAATTGGAAAAACAGAAATGAACAAAACACAAAAATCCGCAATCCACTTAAAAGACTTTGCCCTTTATGCAGCTTGGGTTGTGTCCGTAATTGCCACGCTGGGCAGTTTGTATTTCAGTGAAATCAAGGAGTATATTCCCTGTGAGCTTTGCTGGTTCCAACGGATTTTCATGTACCCGCTGGCCATCATTCTCGGAATAGCCGCTTTTGAAAACGATAAAAAGCTCACAAAGTATGTTCTTCCTTTGTCCGTCATCGGCGGCTTCATTTCGCTCTATCATTATCTTGTCCAAAAGGTGCCCGGATTTGCCAGCATCAAGCCCTGTGTGCAGGGAGTTCCGTGCAATAGCCAATACATCAATTGGTTCGGCTTTGTAACCATTCCATTTTTGGCGCTGATTGCCTTCACCTTGATCAGCATCTTCATGATAGTGTTGATCAGAAGCGAAAGAAAAGGAAACTAGAAAAAGTATCGGGAGCTTTGGCCCGATACTTTTCTTATTTTTCAAAGTTAAAATGATATGTGCAGACTCGTCCCTCGGGTGTACGAATATCAAAATTTATATGCGAACACGGGGCATACTTTTGCGCTTCCATCGGACTTTTTTGTGCCGACTCCGACTCTCTTGTGCGGACCCCGAACTACATACAAATTCACCACCCTGTTAGAATCTTTATAAACAC
>DATBUB010000097.1:0-5877 GCA_036516555.1 Bacillaceae bacterium | reverse complement strand
TTTGAGCAATTGAACCCGTATGTCAAGGTGAATCTGCAGCTTTTCCCTGCCACAGATTATGTGTACGCTTTGACCCAATTGATTGAAAATGGACAGGGCCCTGATGTCTTCATGGTGTCGGACCTGCATTTCAGGCAGTTGGCAGCGGCTGATCAACTGGATGTGATTGAACCATATGTCCCAGAACACATTCAGCCTGATAAAGACAGCTATCCAAAGTTATTTGATATGTTTTCGGTAAAAAGCGAAACGATTACAACCCCTTTCTTATTTTCTCCCGTCATTATTTGCTTTAACAAAAGATTGTTCTCAGAGGCTCGGATTCCCAATCAGTACAAATTGGAAAGCTGGCATGATCTGCTTGAGACAGCGAAGCGATGCACGAAGGACGAAGAAAACCAGGAACTTGTCCAGCAATACGGCTTTTGTTTTTCAGCTTCATCAAACCGTTTTCCGGTCTTCATGCTGCAAAACGGCGGTACATTTTTCGATGAAGAGCGAAGCCGCTCAGTGCTGAACAGCAGCGAAAACATTGAAGCGCTGACATTTTGTGTGGATCTGATGTATGAAGACAAGGTTTCGCCCATTTTCTCTCACGGCAGCAATCATATGGCCGAAAGCCTCTTTATGCGTGAAGGGGCGGCGATGATCCTGACGACATATTTCTTTATGAATGAATTTAGGGATCACAAGATTAAATGGGATGTCATGCCTGTTCCAAAGAACAAGCATAAAGCGACGTTGCTGCTGGGCGGATCTCTTGGGATCAATAAGCGGAGTGAAATGAAGGAATCCGCCAAAGCACTTATTAATTATATGGTTAGCACAGAGGCTCAGACGACGTTAAAAAGAAACGGGTGCACGATTCCCATGCTGAGGGTTGTGGCGGAAGATAATTATTTGCTGCAGCCCGGGATACACCCGGAGAACTATAACGCCTTTAAAGAGGTTATGCCTTATGCATTCACCACAAGGGACCTCCATTTAACCCATCCGGATATTGAACTGCTTGAAAATGAATTGCAATTCCTGTGGGCCAATATGGAAAAGCCGGCAGACGCATGCAGGCGTATTGAAGCGCTGTTAAATGAAAAATTAAATGAAAAATGACCCAGATATCCAAAAGGTAAGGGAGATATACATGATATATCCAAAGGAGTTTTCCTGTATCGAAAGCCATCCGCGGATTTTATTTTCCAAGCAAGAAATAGACAAAATCAACACATCTTCGGCAGTGGAAGAGTTTTTTTCACTTGCAGACCGGTATGCGGATGAACGTCAATTTGCCGTAAAATACCCGATGATTCAATTCGAAATCACTGTAGACCTTCCTCTTGTCGCGCTGGATCCATTGCCGGAGGCGGAAGGGTACGTTGATTTTCCCTATTGGACCATGTACTCAAGGGCCATAGAGGAAAGAATGACCGTTCTTTCCACCGCTTATGCGCTCACGGAACAAGATAAGTATGGACAAAAGGTGAAAGAGTACTTGCTGGCACTGGCCAAGTTCCCAAAATGGTATGAATTCCCTCACAGAGGGGCAGAAGGGAATCTCAGTAATGCTCACTTCACCCTGGCCGCTGCCATCGGCTATGATTCGATCTATTCCTTGCTGGACGAGGATGAAAGGGAAGAGGTCCGGCTTGCCATGCTGGAAAAGGGCCTGAAGCCTTTTGAGATGGATTTCGACAATCAGGACAGCCATAATATCATCGCTTCCAAGCGGGTGGCGATGATGATCGGAGCCCTCTCCATTCTTGGGGAAAAAGAGGTTGGCAAGTATGTTTCCAATGCTTATGAATACCTGTTTTCCTACCTGGAGGACAGGTCCGCCAGCCCTGAAATTGAGGGACTTCTCTATACGAGTGTCGCCATACGCCATATATGGATGGCTGCAGATGCACTATACCGGGCAACAGGTGATGAGACACTCGTCCGGCACCCGTACTTTGACACTTTCCTGCCCGAGCTGTTTCTTTACATGATGGGCAATGAAGTTAAGCAAACGTTTGTGAATTTCTCCGATTCCTTTTACAAGCTGGATATCAGCTTCTTGATGGGGATGCTTGCTCAGCGGAATCAGCATCCTGTTGCGAGCTGGTATGTTAGAAAAGCGGAAACCGAAAGCAAGCATATCCTGCTGAATCCCGATGCCATGCCTGAGCCGATTGCACCAGGGGACTTTTTTGTCGAGGAGAATTCCAAGGTGTTCCCTACGATAGGATGGGCAGCCTTCCGCAGCGGGTGGGACAGGAAAGACCATCTGCTGGCCTTTGCTTCGAGCGGTTCGGCTAAAAATCATAATCATTTTGACCAAAATAACTTTGTCCTTCACGTCCATGATGAATGGCTGATCACAAACCCGGGGTACCAGGATTATGTGGAAGGACCCAGGAATGAATTTACGCTGGGGACCATCGGCCACAATGCCTTGCTTGTAAACGGTAAAGGGCAGCAGGTGCTGGGGAACAGCAGAATCGCAGACTGGTTCCTGTCTCCTTCCTTCGATTATTGTGCGGGAGACGCAACGGGGGCTTACAACGGCACAGTAAAAAAGTGGTTGCGGCATATTCTTCATATTGACCAATCGTATTTTATTTTGATCGACCAGGTGGAAAAAAACAGTCCGGAGGATGAACTGTCGTTTTTATACCATACAACCTCAAAGCCTGTAACAGAGGGCAGAGAGCTGAATGTGAATGATTCCATATATGGTGACCAAGTGGACTTTGAAGGTGCAGAGGCAAGTGTCTCCCTCTATCATTGCTATCCCAGTACCGCCGAAAAGACACTGGATCAGTATCCGGGTGCGGAGGAATACGGGACGTATGTTACGGTGAAGCCGGAAGCGGGTCTTGAAAGTGAAACCGTCCTTACATTGATTGTGCCGCATGCCTTGAAACCGCTTCAGGGTCAAACATGCGGTTATGATGTCCATTGCAAGGAAGAAATGATCAGTTTAAAGATTGATAGGGTGGATGGCCGATTGGAAGATTATCTTCTCTTCAGCAAAAATCAGGCTATTCATATGGTCTCTAAACAAGGTGATTTTTCCGCGAAAGGTGAACAGGCGTGGGCCTGCGTGGACAAGCAGCTTGAACAGCCGGTCAAGGTCATGCTTCTGAAAGGGCATGAGGTGTCCTATCAAGGCAAATCGTTTATAGAAGCAGATCATAAGCTTAATGCGTTCATTGAAACGGACGGGCCGTCTGTCCAGTATGAGATTGAAACGGAGCGGGATACAAAGATTCAAATTCCATGCATGCCCTCATCATGTGTCATGGTGAACGGACAGAGCCTGGAAGACAGAACGACTGGGAAGGCTGAACTGCTGCTGGCGGGAGGAAAGCATGTCATTACAGTAAAACAGCAAGATTAGCTTGGACGGCATAAAGGAGCGCGACCACATGGAACTGACAGGATGGAAGGAAAAACTGCAAAGCATATTGGAATGGGTGATGAGATTAGCCTATGTAAATATACTGTGGTTATGCGGCATATTGCTTGGCTTGGTCGCTGCGGGATTTTTCCCCGCAACGATTGCCATGTTTGCCGTCATCCGCAAATGGCTTTTGAAGGATGATGATCTGAAGGCTGGAGCGTATTTCTGGAAAACGTATAAAAGCGAAATGCTGAAGGGGAATGCCTACGGCTATATTTGGCTGGCCCTTGGTCTGATGTTATATTTTGACCTTACATTCTTTCGCAGCTTTTCGAATCTGGCAAGCCTGATCTTCACCTACATAACCTTTATTCTTGGGGTTGTGTATACCTGTGCGCTGCTGTTTGCCTTTCCTGTTTATGTCCATTATGACCAGCGGGTTGTGAAGGCGGTCAAAAACTCCATTTTGCTGACCATATCAAGCCCTGTCTTTGCGATTGTACTGGTTGTTGCGTTTGGCCTCCCGTATTATGCCGTATTTAAGCTTCCAGGATTATTGCCGTTCTATGGCGGCAGTTTGATTTCTTTTTGCCTATTATTCATGTCGATTAAGTTATTCGAGAATTTGGATAATAGACAATTGAAAAAAGATTAAAAAGTTATTGAAAACGCGTTCATTATGTATTATTCTTAAATCACATACCTGTTAAATACATGTAGTTACTCGAATGTTGTTCTTCTGAAAGGAGACAGGGGATGGAACTGAAAAATGCAGATGTCAATGTTGATCAGCCTTTCCTGGCGGCACCTGAAAAAAACAGAATGGGCCGGCTCGGTAAAAGACTATTAAAAGATAAGTATTTAATTCTGTTGCTTCTGCCTGGTATTTTGTATTTTCTCATTTACCGGCTTACACCCATGCTGGGCATTGTGATTGCGTTCAAGGATTACAGCGCTTTCAGGGGTCTGATGGACAGTCCTTGGGTAGGATTGAAGTATTTTAAACTGATTTTCCAGGATGCAGAGGTGATTCGAGTCATTTGGAACACATTGCAAATTTCTTTTTTGCAGATTGCCTTTGCCTTTCCGATCTCGATTATTCTGGCTCTGATGCTGAATGAAGTGAAAAACCAGGTGTTTAAACGTGTGGTCCAGTCGGTTGTCTATCTCCCTCACTTTCTATCGTGGGTGGTCGTCATTGGAATCACGGTGATTTTCCTTCGCAGCGAGGGACTGTTGAATACCTTCCTGGTCACCAAGTTCGGGATGGATCCCATCGGCTTTTTGACTAATCCGGAATTGTTCAAGCCCGTTGTCATCCTCCAGGTCATATGGAAAGAATCCGGCTGGGGAACGATCATCTTCCTGGCGGCACTTGCCGGAGTTGATCCGGCGCTCTATGAAGCGGCAGCCATGGATGGGGCCAACCGCTGGAGGCAGATTTGGCACATCACCTTGCCGGCAATAAAGAGCACGATTATCATTCTTCTGATTCTCCGCTTGGGAAATGTGATGGAAACAGGCTTTGAACAGATATTCCTCATGCTGAATCCCTTTAACATGGATGCGGGGAATGTCCTGGATACGTTTGTGTACTTCAAAGGGATACAGCAGGCCAATTACAGTTTTGCGACAGCCGTTGGATTGTTTAAAGGTTTGGTTGGACTGATCCTCGTTGTGGTGGCAAACCGCTTAGCCAAGAAGTTTGGTGAAGAAGGCCTTTATTAAGAGGGGAAGGAGGAAATTCCATGTATAGAAATACGCTTGGTTCAAAAATATTCGATTCTATGAACATACTGCTCTTGGTTTTTATCGCCATAACGATGATATTTCCGTTTTTCTATGTGTTTTCCGTTTCGTTTTCTTCGGTAAGTGATTTTCTGGAGAATGACTTCCTCTTGTGGCCAAAAGAATGGGTGACGGATGCGTACGAGTATATCTTAAGCTCAGACCGTTTCATTCGATCCCTTGGAGTTACAATCTTTATCACGGTTGTGGGTACGGCGGTCAACCTGTTCTTTACAGCGACGATGGCTTACGCACTGACAAGGTCGGTCATCGGACAGCGCGCAATCCTGCTCATGGTCATCTTTACACTGTTATTTTCAGCCGGGATGATCCCGACGTATATGATTGTAAAAGCAACAGGATTGATCAACAGCATATGGTCACTGATCATTCCAGTAGCCATAAGCCCGTTCAACCTGATCATCATGAGGCAGTTCTTCCTGAGCATTCCGGATGAACTGAAAGAAGCAGCGATCATTGATGGGGCAAATGAAATCCAGATTTTCAACAAGATTATACTTCCGCTATCAAAGCCGTCTCTTGCAGCCTTCGGACTTTTTTACGCGGTGAGCCATTGGAACAGCTATTTTACAGGAGTTCTTTACATAAGCGATCCTGCAAAATGGCCGATCCAGGTCATCTTGAGGCAAATCGTTATTGTGAACGAGCCTAACGCAGCTTTGGGGGCTAACGAGATGATGCTGGAA
>DATBUB010000096.1:0-2129 GCA_036516555.1 Bacillaceae bacterium | reverse complement strand
CTCCAACAATTCAACAATGTCGCCATCGGGAACAAGATCAATATAGGGCTCATAATAAGGAGCATACTCCCCAACAGTCGGCCGTTTATACATTCCTGCCACTCCCTTCCTTTGATTTAACTTTACAATAACACCTTCAACAAATGCTTGTCTCTATGAAGAAAAGGAACCGGCCAAAAGCGGGTTCCTTCTTCTTATACCAATATGGAGGCCTGTTGAAAACCTTTTACAATCAAATCAGCAGCTCTGGCTCCTTAAAAATCCTTCCTTCCTTTTGGAACAGACCGGACATTTCTCCAAATCGGCCGAAAGAGACAGGAAGGAAGTTTTGCAGTCAATGCATGTACTCTGATGGACTGGTACCTGGCTGTTTTTTGCAGCTCCCGGCTCATCAATGACTCTCACCGCGCCTTCCATGCAGACATCCACACACAGACCGCAACCGCTGCACGTCTGGCTGTTGATGTAAAATGATGCTGAGTCAATCGTAAAGCATTTTCTCGGGCAGAGAGCGGCGCAGGCTTTGCACAGCGTACAGGCGTTAAAATCCACTTCGACAGAATAAAACTGGCGGCCGGAATAAAGCTCCGATAGATTAAGCTGGCTATGGTTGAATCGCCATTTTGCCGGGGCAAGCTGCTTTGCAAGTGTCCGGCCTTCATCTTTCCAGAGGGAAAACAATTCCCGTCTTGAACATGAATGGTCCATTTCTTCTTTTGCAGCAATCCGGAATGGTTCCATGCCAAGTCCCGTCAGCACCACATCTGCAGCCGACACGCTAGCATGCCAGCCTGGCTCGCAGCCGGAAGGGCCGGCCGCGATTTCAGTGATACCTTTCGCCCGATAGGCAAGCAATTCCTTTACGGTAGGGGGCTTTCCTTCGGCGACAAGCTTATTCTTGTCAAAATTTTTAGAAGGGAGGATACCAGCGATGGCTTCAACCGGACACGCCGGGATACAATCTCCGCATTCCGTACAGCACTCGGCATCAATGGCGGGTTTTCCGTCCGAAAAAACAATCGCTTCTTCCCCGCACGCTTCGGCGCACTTCTCACACCCAGAAAGCGGGCTTTTATGGCGCACACAGCGTTCCTGCAAAATCTCAAACTCATAATCAAGGCTTTCCACCCAATTTCCGATGATGCCCATGCCGCACCTCCCTAATTTTTTGACGTCTATTATTTATACAAAACACTGATTTCCTTCAAATTATGAACCAAGAACGTAAAACACGTATCTGCCCATGCTTTCGGCCAGCAGGAAAAGAATGAAGGCGCCAACGGCGGCCGCACTGCCGATCTTTCTTTTGCCTGATGACATAGACAAATAGGCGAGAAGGCCGAGGCCGATGAGTTCGATAATCCAGCGGGTTCCAATCAATCCTGAATAAGAGGCAAGCTTTGAAGCAGCTGTTGCACCAGAAATGAGTTCCGGATCAGCGGTAAAGCCGCTGAACATCGCCGCGCCTGCAGCCTGTAGGCCAAGCCCCGCCATGGCAAGTGTGATGGCCCATTTCACAATGGTCCTAGCAGAATCGCTCTGCCTTTTTGGCAAAAGGAGTGCCGCTCCAAGGACAGGGCCCGCGGCAAGCGCAGTCCCGTAAAAAACAAAGTAAGTGTTGAGATGGTTCCAGCCATTAACCCTTGTAACCGTATAGGTTGTCGCCATGCAATAAATGGCCGCTAGCCCAACTAGACCGGTGATCAGCATAAGCGCTGGGCTAACCTGCTTACGGACGACAGCAAGGCCGGCTGTCAAGCAGGCAAGACCGATGAAAGCGCCCGAAATGACGATTTCATTGCTCATCCATGATCTGCCGAAACCGCGGACTGCATTCAGCGCGTGGAGCGGTTCGCCCAGATGGAAAAATGATGCGCCCAGGCCTGCCAATGACAGCGCCGCAATGATGAGAAGGGGCAATTTAAACGAATCATACGAATTTTTGCCCGAAAAACCAGGCCTTCCATTCATGAACCAAAGAAATAACATTCCCCCGCATGCCGCGGGGATGGCGACCGTAAATATTAACAGAGCCCATTCATGCATATGAATTTCCTCCTTTAGGATTGGCTAAGTGGTGTGATGACAAGATTCGGTTTCGTGATCGATGAACTTGGGAGCCCTTTGAT
>DATBUB010000095.1:0-20416 GCA_036516555.1 Bacillaceae bacterium | reverse complement strand
AATCCACACCATGGAAGCTTGTTTTTTGGATTGTTCTTGTTGGCATTGCTGCTGGAGGATATATATTATCCAGAAAAAAAGCAGCCTTGCAGGAAAATTAATCAGCATGTACAGCAGCCTGAAAGCACGGGCTGCTGTTTTTTTAAATATTTTTAATTTCCCCCCCAAAAAAAGAGATGGGGACCGAATCATGTAATGATCATTTATTACAATTATATTTCGGAGCTGATACTGGAAGGCTTGCCCATTCATTCGTGCTATAATAAAGCCGGGAATGAGGTGAAGCCGTTGCTGAGTCTTTTATTTTTGCGACAAAAGAAACAAACACTTGAGGAAACAGCCCTTTCCATCCAGGCGGGGGACGTCAAGCTGCTCAATTCAACCATTCATAAATATAAACCTTTTGTCAAAAAAACAGTATCATCTGTTTGCAAAAGGTATATTGATGACAGTGATGATGAATTCAGCATCGGATTGATTGCTTTCAATGATGCATTGTATAAATATGAAAAGAGTAAAGGAGCTTCCGTCCTGGCTTTTGCGGAAGTAATGATCAGGAGAAGGGTCATTGATTATATTCGCCAGCAAGCAAAGCATCAAAACATCAGCATGGAAAAAGGAATGCTGGAAGATGGAGAGGAAAACGCCCAGCTGACGATTGAGCATACACTTTCTTTTGAGGAATACGAACGGGAGCAGACAGCGGAAGCGCGCAGGGAAGAAATTATGTATTACAGCCTGGCTTTGGCGGAATACGGGCTGCAATTCGAAGATTTGGCCGATCAGGCGCCAAAGCATGAAGACGCCAGGGTGAATGCGATGAAAGTCGCAAAAGTGGTGGCGGAAAACAAAGAAATGCTGCAATATTTGCAGGAAAAAAAGCGTCTACCCATGAAGCAGCTCCAGCAAAAAGTGGAAGTAAGCAGAAAAACGATCGAACGCAATCGAAAATATATTATTGCCATTGTAATTATTATGATCGGCGATTACATTTTTTTGAAGGACTATATTAAAGGGCGGTTAAACGGATGAAAAAAGGTGTCGTTCTGGAAATCAAAAAGAGTTGTATCATCCTGCTCACTCCGGAAGGCGAGTTTGTAAAAGGGCAGAAAAAGGGCATAAATGCTGAGGTGGGGGAAGAAATCATATTTCGTCCCATCCAGGAAATGAGATCGTCCTCCCGTAAGAGGTCCATTCCGAAATGGATGGCTGCAGCTGCAATGGCTGCCGTCCTTCTCATCACTGTCGCACTGGGCTCACCGTTCATGGCACCTGACAAAGCATATGCTTATGTCTCGTTCGACATCAATCCAAGCATAGAACTGACCCTGGATAAGAAGTACAAGATCATTGGGGCAAAAGGATACAATGCTGACGGAGAAGCTGTTTTATCGCGTCTTGAAAATATCAGCAGGAAAGACTTTAAGGAGGCAGCCGCTGAAATAATAGCCCAATTTAAAGCCATGGGGTATTTTTCAAAGCAGGGAGAGCTGGTGGTGGCTGCTGTTATGGCAGATGGCGGCTCTTCTTCCGGACTTGAGGAATTGACCGAAGAAATCGATACATTAAAGCCTTTGACAGAAGAAACGGACATTGAGCTTTCTCAGGTGGAAGCGACAATGGAAGAGCGAAACAAAGCTTTGGAAAAGGGTCTTACTGTGGGCATGCTGGTTGCAGCCGAGCAGAAAAGGGCAGAGAATAAGATGAATAATGAAGCCCCTGCACAAGGTCTGGAAAAGGCCGGAGATAACATAAATAAAGGCAATGAGGGACAGGGACAAAATCAGAGCAAGGCCATCCCTTCGGAAGAATTACCAATTAATCCGAATAGCCTGCAAAAAGAAATAATGGGGAATAAAGCGATAAAGGAAAAGCGGGAAGAGGAAAAAATCGAGTGGAAAAAACAGCAGGAATTGAGGAAAGCAGAAGAAAAAAGATTGCATGAACGTGAAAAAGCCGAACAGAAGAGAAGGCAGGAATTGCAAAAAGAAGAACAAAAAAGACTGCAGGAAATAAAAAGGGACGAGCATAAAAGACAGCAGGAGAAGGAAAAGGAAGAGCGCAAAAAGCAGCATGAAATAGAAAAAGCTGAACGGGAAAAGGAAAAGGAACAAAGAAAACAGGATAAAGACAGAGCAAAAGAAGATAAAAAGAACCAGCAAAACAAGCCTTGATGTTTTTGGAGCCCCTGCATTGAATAGCAGGGGCTTTTCCCATTCCTTATTCAGTTCGTCCGGCCAGTTGGGACTGTGCTTGCTGAACGAGCCTCTTAGTGATTTCTCCGCCAACTGAACCGTTCGCTCTTGATACGGTATCAGAGCCAAGAGTCACCCCGAATTCTTGGGCAATTTCATATTTAACCTGGTCCAAATACTGTTCAATTCCAGGTACGAGCAGCTGATTGCTTTGTCTTCCCACTTGGATCTCCTCCTTTTTTCGTTTTTTTCTTGCTTATTTGTAGTATGGTTCCCTAAGGGGAGGGACATGTCTGGTAAATGGTTGATTCCCTGCATGTAAAATGACAGACAGTAAAAACCTTTTCAAACAAGCGTTTTTTCTCTAATATAGAAGATAACTTTCAGAATAGGGGATCCGAGTACGAATGAAACCTCTTAAAAAGCTTAAATTGCATAAATGGACACCCTTTCGTGTCCTTGTCTCATATTACTTTTTAACCGTTGCTTTTGCAGCAGTGTTGCTAAGCCTTCCGTTTGCCAGGCAGCCAAATGCAAACTGGTCGGTGATGGATGCCATTTTTACAGCTGCGAGCGCCGTAAGCGTCACGGGCTTGAGCACAGTGAATATTTCTGAAACGTTTACAGTGCCGGGATATTTTTTGCTTATGCTGGTGCTTCAGGTAGGCGGGATTGGAATCATGACCATCAGTACATTTTTCTGGCTGATCATCGGGAAAAAAATCGGGCTGAAACAAAGACAGCTGATTAAGACAGATCAAAATCAAATCTACATGTCAGGGCTGGTTGATCTCCTGAAACAAATCCTGTACTTGATATTCCTGATTGAGGCGATTGGCGGGCTTGTACTGGGGATGTATTACCTCAATTATTTCCCTACATGGCAAGAAGCTTTTCTCCATGGCTTGTTTGCTTCCGTCAGCGCAACAACAAATGCTGGATTTGACATTACCGGACAATCACTCATTCCTTTTGCTCATGATTATTTTGTCCAATTCATCACGATCATCCTGATCATTTTAGGGGCAATCGGCTTCCCTGTGTGGATTGAAGTCAAACGTTTCCTTTTCCACAGAAACACAAAATACCGATTTCGGTTTACGCTTTTTACAAAAATCACAACGGCCACTTATTTTCTCTTGCTGGTATTCAGCACGATTGTCATTCTTATCCTGGAATTCAATTCGTTTTTTGTGGGAAAATCATGGCATGAGTCACTTTTTTACTCGCTGTTCCAATCCACCACAATGAGGAGCGCCGGGCTGTTGACAATGGATATCAACCAGCTTTCCACTCCGACCATCCTGTTTATGTCGGCACTCATGTTTATCGGCGCCTCGCCAAGTTCCGTGGGAGGGGGGATCCGGACCACCACGTTTGCCCTGAATATTTTGTTCCTGATCCACTTTGCCAGAGGGAACCGTTCCATTAAGGTTTTCAATCGGGAAATTTATCACGAGGACGTCATCAAGTCGCTTGTCGTTCTGATGCTGGCGGTCATTCTATGGGGTGTCTCTATCGTCATTTTGTCGGCTACGGAAGATGCAAGCCTGGTTGCCATCATATTTGAAGTGTCATCCGCTTTCGGTACATGTGGGGCTTCCATGGGAATAACATCCGACCTGTCCCACTTTGGCAAGTTTCTTCTGATTTTTTTGATGTTCATTGGAAGAATAGGAATCCTTTCCTTTTTGTTCACAATGGCAGGAAATGAGAAGGAACCTGATTTCCATTATCCGAAAGAACGGGTCATCATTGGCTGATACGCATCTTTTTTTGAGAGCATCCTGTGTGCATAGGAGCGGCTCGATATGATAATCTATAATAGCCATTTTTAGTTAAAATAGTGGCAGTTCAGGAGGCGAACAGGATGGAAAACAAAATCAAGGTTGGAATTTCCGGCTATGGGAACCTAGGCCGGGGAGTGGAGGCCGCCATCAGGCAAAATGAAGATATGGAATTGGTGGCCCTCTTTTCCCGCAGGGAACCGGAGAGCATAGATGTGAAGGACAAGCAGGTGAAAGTATTACATATTTCCAAAGCTGAGGAGTATGCAGATCAAATAGACGTCATGATTCTTTGCGGAGGATCGGCAACAGACCTCCCCGAACAAGGGCCATATTTTGCTAAAATGTTCAACACGGTTGACAGCTTTGATACCCATGCCAAAATTCCGGACTACTTTGAAGCAGTGGATGAAGCTGCAGAGGGTTCCGGAAAAACAAGCATCATTTCCGTCGGCTGGGACCCAGGATTATTTTCCATCAACAGACTGATGGGGGAAGCCATCCTGCCGGAAGGTGAAACGTACACGTTCTGGGGAAAAGGAGTCAGCCAAGGACATTCCGATGCCATTAGAAGGATTTCAGGTGTCAAAGGAGCAGTCCAATATACCGTTCCGGTGGAAGATGCCATCAATCGGGTGAGGAATGGTGAAAATCCAGACCTGTCAACAAGGGAAAAACATCTGAGGGAATGCTTTGTAGTGGCCGAAGAAGGAGCGGACAAAGCATCCATCGAGCAAGAGATCAAAAACATGCCCAATTACTTTGCGGATTACGATACCACTGTCCAATTCATCACCGAGGAAGAATTGAAAAGGAATCATGGAAAAATGCCGCACGGCGGATTTGTTATCCGCAGTGGCCAAACAGGTGAGGATAACACACAGATTATAGAATTTTCACTTAAACTCAACAGCAATCCGGAGTTCACAGCGAGTGTCCTTGTTGCTTACGCACGTGCAGCCTATCGCTTGAACAAGGCCGGCCAAAACGGTGCCAAAACAGTCTATGATATAGCACCAGGCCTGTTATCGCCTAAATCGGCTGCCCAATTGAGAAAAGAACTGCTATAAAGAATGAAGGGGCTGTCCAGAAAGTCGATGAACATTGACTTTCTGGTTCAGCCTTTTTTATTTCCCCCTTAAATGAACAGGTAATGGCCAATGGATTTCCTCTCCAGGCGTAAGCTTTCCGCGGGCACGGCTTCGTGCCAAAAAGGTTGATTGCGGATACAGGCTTCGGAAGCTAAGAGAATTATCTTTATGCGATCGGAGAGGAAAATTTTCGAATTCCTGATTCCCTATGGCACCAATGTCAAAGAGCAGGCACGCAAATACAAGGCTAAAAATCGAAATTCTAAGAACTGGATGTATGGGAGCAGGATGACCGTTTCATCTGTCCAAACGGTCAGAGTTTGGGATTTTGGCATTGGCCGACAACCTGCTTTCATTGGTTAACTGCAAAACCGTAAAAACCGGTGGAGGAAGACACCTTGTCTTCTTCCACCAGTTTTATTTTAGGGACTTATTGGACACCCTCTTGTTCAGGCATCCAGATGGACACGTTCAATGGGGTGAATGGATGAACGGCCATCGGATGGCCGAAAGTAGACAACAGCCGTGGAAGGATGTTCGATGATCATGCCGGTCTCCATATATTGCATTAAATCAAAAGGCCATTTTTCCAAAAGAGTATGTTTATACAAGTCTTTTTCATTTAGGCCATGTCCTGCAAATTCATTTCCCGCCAAATCTGGGGTTCGTATGATTGCAGAGTAAATCTTCGAGCGCCCGGATCTTGTAAGTTCATCTTCCCACCATGCTTTCCGGGGTTTGTAGCGCTGGTTCAGAAGATAATCATATTTCAACAAACCCTCGGCAATATGCGCTCCAGGTACCATTCGCTCATTCAGGAACTGCCTTAGGCGTTTGAACAGGTCTTCGAGCTGGTGGCCGATACGGGACCAGCCGTTTTGATCCCAGTATGTGCCAAACTGCTGAAAAAAGTCAAAAGGTGTCCTAAAGCTGTTGGATGTTAAATATTCAACCGTGTGATCCATCCGGTGGGCATTCCAATACTTTTCCAGTACATCTTCCACTTGTTTGATTTTCACGATATCTTCAAAATCAAGCACATTGTTACCTAAAATTTCGTAAGGGGCATGGTCCATATAGGTGTATCCATATTCTCTTGCCTGCATCCTGAGTCCGGTGCCCCTCAGCATTTTCAAGAATCCAAGCTGCAGTTCCTCCGGTCCAAGGGCAAAGACATCGTTGAATGTCTGGCGGAAGGAATCGTAATTTTCTTCCGGAAGCCCGGCGATTAAATCAAGGTGCTGGTCAATTTTTCCGCCCTCTTTGACCATGGTGACCGTTCTTGACAGTTTGGTGAAGTTTTGCCTTCTTTTTACAAGCTCGTTCGTCAGGTCATTGGTGGACTGGACCCCGATTTCAAATCTGAACAAACCTGGTGGTGCTTCTTTATTGAGAAAATCAATGACTTCCGGTCTCATGATATCTCCTGTGATCTCAAATTGGAATACAGTACCGGGCCGGTGCTCATCTATCAGGAACTGAAACATTTCCATGGCATAGCTTCGGCTGATATTAAATGTCCGGTCAACAAATTTGATGGTTTTCGCTCCGTTTGCCATCAAATAGCGGATGTCATCTTTTATTTTTTCACGGTTGAAATAACGGACCCCCACCTCGATGGATGAGAGGCAGAACTGGCAGCTGAACGGACACCCGCGGCTTGTTTCAATATATACGACGCGCTTGCTCAGATGAGGAAGATCTTCTTGAAAGCGGAAGGGAGATGGCAGTTCCCGCAAATCAATTTTATTTCTAACGGGGTTCACTTTCGGTTTACCATCCTTCATGTAAGCAATTCCGTGCACATCCCCGGCCTCAATCAAACCGGACAGATGGTCAAGCAGCTGCCTGAAGGTTTCCTCTCCTTCCCCCATGACGATATAATTCACTTCCGGAAGACGTTCCAGCCAGTATAAAACATCGTAGGATACTTCCGGCCCGCCAAGCACAATCACCGTATCAGGCTGAATTTTGCGGAGATTTTCAACGACCTTGATCGTTTCTTCTATGTTCCAAATATAGCAGCTGAAGCCGATGACGTCCGGTTTCTTTGTATATAGATCGGTCACTATATTCATGACAGGATCTTTGATGGTGTATTCTGCCAGCTCCACGTCATAGACAGGGGCTGCATATGCTTTTAAGTATCTGATGGCCAGATTGGTGTGTATATACTTTGCATTTAATGTCGCTGCAATGATTTTCATGTATCTAAAGTGCTCCTTTATAAAACATACTCATTCTTTCCTATTTTAACGAAGCGCTTGAAAAACTACAATGGATAGAAAGAGCTCAGTTTTTTCATGTTTTTGAAGGAGTTTGGCGTTCTATAGCGAATATGGAGGATAAAGGAAAACAGCAGCCCTATTTTAAGGACTGCTGCCATTGGATTCCGGATTATTCATTTTGGACTTTACGCTTTAGTGTTTTCAAGTTTTCCTTAAAATCATCCACTGCATTTTTCCAACTGGAGAGTTTTAGCTCAATGATAGGCTGTGCTGCGGCAGTGATGTATTTACTGGAAAGGAGGCAGGTCAATGCGAAAGTAAAAATCAGCAATATGATGATGGTCTGTGTATCAGAAAGATAACTCTCCAATTTGCTTCCCCTGAATGTACGTACAATGAAACCGTGCAACAAGTACACGTAGAGCGTATTCCTCCCCCACTTAGTAAAGAAAAACCTCTTTCGTGGAACAAAGGCGAAAAATCCTGCAGCCATGACAAAGTTGATCACATAGATTCCAAACCTTTTAAGCAGGCCAAGTGCGGTAACGCCTTCCAGTTCACTGTATGGCTTGGATCCCAAAAGCCATTTATCGTTCAAATCGGGGTAATAGAATATCCCGATGGCGACAATAAGAATGACGGCTGCTGCGGCCGCTTTTGCCTTGATGTTTGTAATTGTGCGGAAGTGTTCCTTATTTAAATAATACCCAGCCAGGAAGAAGGGGAAAAATACAAATGTCCGCGAAAGGCTCAGATAGTTTGAAACCCAGTCAACATATCCGACCATTAGCCCCAAAGCAAATGCCGCTATCAGAGCCATCGAGGGTTTAAGCTTATTGAAGGCAAGCAGCATAATATTCCAGAAAAACAAACTGATCAAGAACCAGAGCGACCAATGGGGATTAAATAAATCCAGTTGAATCGATGGCTTATTGTATAAAAAATAGTAAAATATTGAATAGATCAATTGAAAGATAATATATGGCAGAATAAGCTTTTTCGTAATTTTTCCGATATAGCCTTTTTCATAGATTCCCTTGGCGAAAAAGCCGGAAACGAGGATAAAGGCTGGCATATGGAAAGTATAAATAAGCTTATAGACACTTGCCAAAAAAGTATCTGAATCTATATAAGACTTAAGCAAATGGCCAAAAACGACAAGAAAAATCAAAAGGAATTTGGCATTGTCAAAGTAATATTCTCGCTTGCTCATTCTATCACCGTCTTGAATGTAGTCATACGATATTTTACCCTTTGTTATACCAGTAAAACATTACGGTTTTGTAACAGGCTGGACCAATTTATGAATGGAGAGGAAAAGAATGAAAGAAGCTTGTCTTTTTATGGAAAGCCCGCTGGGCGAACTGGTGATTACAGGAAACGAATCGGGGATTACAGGCATATTTTTCGGAAAGGAGCCATTTTTGAAGAAGTATCCGAGCGGGCTTCCGCAGTCAGAAAGTGATCCTTTGCTGACTCAAGCTTCCATGGAGCTGAATGAATATTTTTCGGGTAATCGCAAAACATTTGAAGTCCCCATGTCATACAGGGGAACTGAATTTCAGGAGGCTGTTTGGCAGGAGCTGGCCCGCATACCGTATGGAACGACCAAAACCTATGGGGAAGTGGCCAAGGCGATTAAAAGGGACAAAGCGGTACGTGCCGTCGGACAGGCGAACAGGTCCAACCGGCTTCCAATCCTGATTCCATGTCACCGGGTGATGGGGGCAAATAAAGCACTTACCGGATATGCAGGAAACTTGATTGATAAAAAGGAGTTATTGCTTTCACTTGAGGGAGCATTGTAGAAAAATGTTGAAAAACCCTTCCAAAAAAGGTAAAAACGGAAAACTATGTCTTTTTTTGCGAATCGGTTTACAACATTCCCCATAATTGAGATAATGGTTTGGACTTATATTTCGAACATGGAAATAAATCGTTGGAGGAGAGCAGTATCATGTATGTCTGTAAGCATAAGCAGCAAAAATATCTGGAGAGAATACAGCAAAAACGTGAGGAAATGTTCCTCCTGGGTGAAACGTATGGTCTCTGTGCATATGAGACTGTTGCGTGCAGCAGGGAATTGGATCAGATGCTGAATGAATACTATTGGAAGTTCCAGACTCAACGCGGAAAAGATGAACTCAGCCTTTCAAAGAAACTCACCATGATATTATTCCCGAAAGAAATGCTCCCCAGCAATGTTCAGTCTTCCAGATAATATCCAATATATTGTAAGACATCAAACCCCCGGATGCCCATTGACTGGCAACCGGGGGTTTGGATTTTGTCATTCATTCTTCGAGGGCCAGCAGGATGGTCACGGAGGTTCCTGCTCCTTCTTTGCTGTCCATTATGATTCTCCCTCCAAAAGTCTGTATAATTCTCTGGCATACAATCAATCCCAAGCCTGTTCCGTGTTCTTTTGAGGTATAAAAAGGCTGAAAGATTTGATTGAGCAATTCCTTCGGTATCCCTTCCCCTGTATCTGCGATGACTAGCTTTGCATGTCGGCTATCCTTCCCAAGTGTGATGGTCAGTTTACCGCCATGCTCCATCGCTTCAAATGCATTTTTGGTGATATTGAACAGAACTTGCTTCATCTGGTCCTTTGTCCCGTTTACTATGACTTTTTCACTGCCGAATGAGTATTGATAGTCAATTTCACAAAGGCTGGCTTCTGACAGGATGAGCGGGTTCATGTCCAGAAGAATTTCCCTCAAATCAATCGTTTCAAGCTTGTGCGCAGCCGGTTTTCCCAGAATCAAAAACTCGCTGGCTATCTGGTTTATCCGGTTGATCTCCTTATTGATGATGGAAAAATAAAATTGATCATCGGGATCTTTATATTTCTCTGAAAGGAGCTGGACAAGCCCCTTGATGCCAGTCAATGGATTTCTGATTTCATGTGCGGTTCCGGCTGCAAGGGTTCCGACAAGCTCAAGCTTTTGGGCCTCGTTCTGTGCTTTTTCCCTCTCCGCCTGGCGTTTGAGGGACAGAGTATGCAGGAACATGTAGATCAAGTGGAAAAATGCAAGGAATATTATCCCGAACACCACGATGGAAGGGGTGATTTTGGCCGCAATTTTAGAGTGATCCGCTTTGACATACACATGCCAAGAAACCCTTTCAAGAGGCTTTTTGATCCAGGAAGAACCTGTCCCGGATTCTTTCTTCCCGAGTTTCATAATGGCAGGCCCTGTTTGTCCCTTTACGAAAACCCCGGTATCCGGTGTCAGCATCTTCATAATATTGGTCATGTGGTCTACCCTTAACTGGGCAATCAATATTCCTTTCAGCTTTGTATCCTGGAGTACCGGAGCAGCTACGGCAATGACAGGCTGGCTGTTCTTCAATGTTTCAATGCGATCGGAAACGGTTGTATGTTTTGTGCGGATCAAGGTTTCAATATATGGTTTGTTTTTAAATAAATATTGCTTTACAGAATCATCTGTTCCTGTAACAATGTCCCCTTCAGGGGTTAGAAAATATAGATCGCCATAACGCGGATCTTTGTTTCCTGTCTTGATGAGAGCCAACTGTAAATCATCCACCCTGGAAAAATTCGTTTCAAGTGTAAGAGCCAGCACTTCAAGGCTGGTGATGGTATCACCGATAAACTGGTCCATCTGTCTCTGATGAACCGTTGCGACCAGGTTCGCATCCTTCAATATCGCGCTTTTCTCCTCCCCGTACTTCAGAAATCCTAATATGAGACATAGTATGGCGGTAGGGAGAAGAACGATTAAGGTATACATGATCATGCGTTTGCTTTTCATCCATTTACCCCTGTTTTCTTAGTCCTCTATTATTATATCAGAGAAATATTGGGATTGGACTTGGGGTCAGTTAGAAAAAATAAAAAACTTGGTATATTTTCCACTCAGTACATTTGCTAAAATGAAATGGACTATCAAAGATACAAGGAATGGGGTGAATAAATGGAATACAAGAATGATCAATCATTAAAATTATTCATCGTCCTTTCCCGTGCATATCGGGCAATGAATGAATCCGTCAATCATTATATTCAGAAAGAAGGCTTGAATCCTACAGAGTTTGCAGTGCTGGAATTGCTTTACCATAAAGGCAGGCAGCCTCTGCAACAGATCGGGGAAAAAATTCTTTTGGCCAGCGGAAGCATCACGTATGTTGTGGACAAGCTTGAAAAGAAAGGGTTGGCCAAGAGGGCAGGAAGCTCAAACGACCGCAGGGTGACATATGCAGAGATTACGGAGGAAGGTGCTCATTTTATTTCCGGCTTTTTTCCTCACCATGCCAAGCGGATTCAGGATCTTGTTTCGGTTTTGAGGAAGGATGAAGTCGAACAGGCCATCGAAATTCTGAAAAAGCTTGGCTTATCCGTAAAAAAAGATGAATGACAGAAGAGGAATTACAGGTTTTTTTGAAGAATGTAATAGTGTTTGAAAATAATAAGGGGGCAATGACATGAAGTTTTCAGAATATACATATTCCAGGCCTGACATAGACAAAGTCAGGCTGCATTTTGATGAAGCGCTAGCCCAATTCACTTCTGCCACAACTGCTGAAGAACAGACAGCCGCCATGGATACCATCAACAAGATCCGGAATGACCTGGGCACCATGTTCAACATATGCTACATCCGCCATACCATTGATACTGCAGATACATATTACGAAAAAGAGAACGATTATCTGGATGAGCTGGCACCTGAGGTAGACGGTCTCGTATCACGGTATTACGAGGCATTGGTCCGTTCCCCTTTCCGTAAGGAGCTTGAGGAAAAATGGGGTAAGCAGCTTTTTGCTCTGGCCGAAGCTCAGCTTAAAACCTTCTCACCTGAAATCGTTCCATTGCTGCAGCAGGAGAACAAACTTTCGTCCGAATATACGAAACTGGTGGCTTCCGCCAAAATTCTATTTGAAGGCGAAGAGCGGACGCTTCCACAGCTCCAGCCATTTGCAGAATCTAAAGACAGATCTATGAGAAAGAAAGCAAATGAGGCGAAATTTTCCTTTTTCAGCGAGCATGGGGCAGCATTTGATGACATTTACGACAAGCTTGTTAAGATCAGGACCGAAATTGCACAGAAACTGGGTTTCAAGCATTTTGTGGAATTGGCCTATTATAGAATGGCCAGGACGGATTATGACGCTTCCATGGTCAAAAAGTTCAGGGACCAGGTCCGGGATCACATTGTACCGCTGGCAACCAGGATATATGCCCGCCAAAAGGAAAGGATAGGGGTGGACACCCTCAAATATTATGATGAAGACTTTCAATTCACATCGGGAAATGCAGTCCCGAAAGGATCGCCTGATTGGATTATTGAGAACGGTTCTTTGATGTATCAAGAATTATCGGAAGAGACTGGCCGTTTCTTTGATTTTATGAAGGAGCGTGAACTGCTCGATCTTGTGGCAAAGAAAGGCAAAGCAAGCGGCGGATACTGCACCTTCATTGAAAACTACGAATCTCCTTTCATATTCTCCAATTTCAATGGGACATCAGGTGATATCGATGTTCTGACTCATGAAGCTGGCCATGCCTTCCAGGTATATTCGAGCAGGGGCTTCGCCATCCCGGAATATATTTGGCCGACATATGAGGCCTGCGAAATCCATTCGATGAGTATGGAGTTTCTTACATGGCCGTGGATGGAGCTGTTCTTCAAGGAGGATTCCGACAAGTATAAATTCTCACACTTAAGCAGTTCCTTGCTTTTCCTTCCTTATGGTGTGGCGGTGGATGAGTTCCAGCACAGGGTATATGAAAATCCAAACATGTCTCCAGAGGAAAGGAAGCAGGTGTGGAGGGAATTAGAGAAGACATACTTGCCGCACAGGGATTATGATGGCAATCCTTATTTGGAGCAAGGCGGTTTTTGGCAAAGGCAGGGACATATCTACAACTCCCCATTTTATTATATCGATTACACATTGGCTCAAATTTGCGCATTCCAATACTGGAAAAAATCACAGGAGGACCGTGGAGCAGCCTGGAAATCCTATACTCATCTTTGTTCGCTCGGCGGAAGCAAATCCTTTACTGGCCTGGTCAAGGAAGCCGGCTTAATCTCGCCTTTCGAAGATGGCTGTGTGGAGTCCGTCATCGGTGCGATCCAGGAATGGCTGGACCAGATTGACGATAAACAATTGTGATGAACTAGGTGCCCGCTTGGGCATCTTTTTTTTGGTATGAGAAACCGGCTGTTTTTTTATGCATAGGAAAGGCCCAAAAGAAAGGGAATCCTAACTTTTGGGCCAATGGTGACTTTATTTTGCTTTCACGATGATGGCATCTTCTTCAAGAACTGCAGCCAGTTCTTTTTGTTGAGGGTTGTCCAGGATATAGTCTGCAATTTGGTCCTCAAGCTGTTCCTGAATAACCCTGCGCAGCGGCCTTGCGCCGAAGGATGGGTGATAGCCAAGCTCCACAAGCTTTTCTTTCGCATCCAGTGTAATATCAAGAGTCAATCCTTGTTCATCCAGTACATGATTCAGCTCATGGATTAGCAGTTCTACAATGGAAAGCAAGTGCTCCTTGTCCAGCTTGTTGAATTCAATGATGCTGTCAAAACGATTCAAGAATTCCGGTTTGAAGAAGCTTCCGAGCGAATCCAGAATGCTCGATTCTTTGCCGGCTCCGCTCTTATCAAATCCGACATGAATGGTTTTTTCGGATACTCCGGCATTGCTTGTCATAATGATGACGGCATCCTTAAAGCTAACTGTTCTGCCCTGGCTGTCTGTCAATCTTCCATCCTCCAGAATTTGTAGGAACATATGCTGTACATCCGGATGGGCTTTTTCAATTTCATCAAGAAGAACGATGCTGTAAGGATTCCGGCGAATACGTTCAGTTAGCTGTCCAGCTTCCTCATGTCCCACATATCCGGGCGGTGAACCGATCAGTTTGGATACACTGTGTTTTTCCATATATTCGCTCATATCAAGACGTACGAGGGAGGAGGCGGTTCCGAACAATTCCTCTGCAAGTGCCTTGGTCAGCTCCGTTTTACCAACCCCTGTAGGTCCTACGAAAAGGAAGGATCCAATGGGGCGATTTTTGGATTTAAGGCCGGCTCTGCTCCTTCTGATGGCCTTGGCCACTTTTTTGACCGCTTCCTCTTGTCCGATAACCCGGGAAGCGAGGTTGGTCTCCAGTTTTTTCATCTTTTTCTGCTCATCCGATTGAAGTTTTCCAACCGGAATGCCGGTTTTGGCTTCAATCAGTTGTTGTATATGGTGAAGCTCCACTTCGACTTTCTTGTCACCGGACCCTTGTTCCATCAATTGTTCCTCAAGATGTTTTTCTTCATCCCTCAGGCTTGCCGCCCGTTCGTATTCTTCCTTCGACAAAGCTTCTTGTTTCTCCCTTTCAATCTCGGAAAGGCGCTGCTGAAGAGATTCCTTGCTGGATTCATTGATGGTGAGATTCAGCTTGGAGCCCGCTTCATCCATCAGGTCGATTGCTTTGTCAGGGAGGTGGCGGTCCTGAATATAACGGCTAGACAGTTCAACGCACGCCTTTATGGCTTCCTCGCTGTACGTGACTTGATGATAGCTTTCGTATTTATCCTTCAGGCCCATCAGTATCTCAATGGCTTTTTCTAGTGAAGGCTCCCCAACTTGGACAGGCTGGAAGCGCCTTTCCAATGCTGCATCTTTTTCTATTTGCCGGTATTCCTTCAATGTTGTTGCTCCGATCACCTGGAGTTCGCCTCGGGCAAGGGCAGGTTTCAATATGTTGCCGGCATCCATGGAACCTTCAGCAGAGCCTGCCCCTACAATCAAATGGATTTCGTCAATGAAAAGAAGGACATTTTTACGTTGCTGAAGTTCTCCAATAAGCTGTTTCATTCTATCCTCAAATTGGCCCCTAATACCCGTATTGGCAACGAGGGAAGCTACATCAAGAAGGTAAACCTCCTTGTTTTTGAGCTTGGCAGGAACTTTCTGCTCGGCGATCCTTAACGCCAAACCCTCCGCGATGGCCGTTTTTCCTACTCCCGGTTCCCCAATCAAAACTGGATTATTTTTATTGCGTCGGTTCAAAATTTCGATGACACGGGAAATTTCTTCATCCCTTCCGATAACAGGGTCTATCAGACCAGCTTTCGCAGCGTGGTTCAGATTCCGGCCGAATTGGTCAAGGAAACCTCCGCCCTTAATATGCTTCTGCTCGGGCTCATGCATTTGGTCCCTATTTTGTGGCGTAGAAGGGTGTCCCATACCGTTAAATTGCTGAAAGAAGTCTTCAAAGCTCCCCATGTTATGGCTGAAAGGAGAGCCGCCCATTGTGGCACCCAGATTCTTCTTCTGCTCTGCGTAGCAGGAAGAGCACAGGGGATAAGAATGTTTCTTTCCGTTCATGTTTAAGTGTATTTGAATGTTAGCGTTATTTTGTCCACATTTCTCACATAGCATATATATCAATCCTCCATAATGTAATAGAGAGTTTGATCAATTTTGACCAATATCTGATAAAAAGAAAAGCTCAAAATAAATAGGGTTTTGACCTAATTTGACCTTTGTTTCTATTATACATTGACCTTTTTTGACTTTCAATGCTTTTTTCATATTTTTATTAAAAATATTTGCGGAAGCAGGGGAGATTTCTGTGAAAAATTGGACCGGAGCTTTCCAGATTGCAGCGGTTTATGTCGGAACCGTGATCGGTGCCGGCTTTGCCACCGGGAGAGAAATAGTGGAGTTTTTCACCCGTTTTGGCTTTTATGGTTTAGTAGCCATATTGGTTGCCGGCTATCTGTTTATTTTTATTGGCTCCAAAATCATGCTGAAAGCGATACAAATCAAAGCGGAATCTTACGAAGAATACAATCGGTTTATCTTTGGCCCCCATGTCGCAAAGGCTATGAATATACTGATGCTGGTTATGCTGATAGGTGTCTGTGCTGTTATGCTTTCGGGAGCCGAAGCTCTTTTTGCAGAGCAGCTGGGGTTTGGCAGGATGACTGGAACGCTGTTGACGGTGATATTGGCTCTGGCTGTGATGGCCATTGGGGTAAAAGGGTTATTTGCAGTCAACTCATTTGTCGTTCCTGTCATGATTGCCTTTAACGTTTTCGTCATGGTGAAAGCCATGCCCGCAGAAGGGTTTCTATCCATGGCGGTCTCCTCTCCGGGTATGGGAGAAAGCTGGAAGGCAGGGATCTCAGCTTTTTCGTATGCAGCATTGAATCTTGCACTTGCGCAAGCCGTGCTGGTTCCAATGGCCAAAGAGGTGAACGACCGGACAATGGTTAAGTGGGGGGGAATCCTTGGAGGTCTCTTGCTGACGGTCATCCTGATGACAAGCCATTTGGCACTAGCGACCCTGCCGTCGCCAACGGCTTTTGATATTCCCATGGCGGTGGTTGTGAAGCATTCAGCCGGCAGTATTTATGCTGTGTACCTATGCATTATATATGGAGAAATTTTCACATCTGTCATTGGTAACCTATTCGGCCTTGAGAGGCAGATCAGACGTTATATTCCTGTTCACAGCTTGTGGATACACGCGAGCATTCTGCTATTAGTTTTCGCCATCAGCCAGGTCAATTACGGGACACTTCTCGGAGTTTTATATCCTCTCTTCGGCTATATAAGCCTTGTTTTCCTTGCTGTCGTCATATGGAAAAGGGAAGCGGTGAAGTAAAAAACCCCAACATCTGTTGAGGTCGGGATTTTCCTTATTTTTTCTCTATGGTTTCTGCCATTTTAACAAAGGCGTCTTCATGGCTGTCCTCCAACTTGGTGAATACAGTCAGCTTAAGCAGCCAGTCCTCTTTCTTAACCAAATAAGCCGTTACACGGTCCTTGCCGTTTTGGGCTGTATATATTTCCGCTTCAGACAGCCAAGTGTGGCCTTCTGGTGCAGAACCTTTCTCCACCTTGGAATCAACCGCTTCCAGCTGTTCTTTTGCTGTTGTCACTGCCTCTTCCAAAGAGATTTCGGAAGGAAGGAGTTCAATGCGCATGAAATGGCTGTCCTCCTCTTTATAGTAGAGGACATCCTTATTTGGCTCTTCGCCTGTCAGTACATAATTCGGCAGTACATACATGGAATAATCCTGGTTGTCGCTTTCTTTCAGAAAGGCTGTTTCTTCCTTTGCTTCACCGCCGGCTTTGTAAGACAAGTTTTGCTCCATCAAACGGATTTTTTCAGTATCCTCTTTCTCATTGCCGGGTTGTTTTTCAGAGGCGGCAGGTTCTTCTTTTTGTGTTTTTTCTGTTTTTCCGGTTTCCCCTGTGTTGTTTTCTTTCGGCTGGCTATTTTCGCTTCCATTCGTATTATCTTTCCCGGATGTTCCGCAAGCAGCGAGCAGTAAGACGGAAATAAGGGCGATGGAAAGCCATTTTGTCCATTGCATCATGTCAATACCCTCCTGAATCGTTGTGTGTTCACATAAACAGACGATTACCGTCGAAAAAGGTTACATCGTAAAACGTTTTTTCTGCAATCAGTTGAGAGGCAGGAAAACGAGCAGGAGCAAGTCAAACGTAACGTGCGAAATGATGAGCAAAGGGATGCTTTTCTTCCATACATACAGGCAGCCCCAAACGAGCCCGCTGAAGAACCCGGCGATGATAAGGATGGGGTATCCCGTGAAAAAATAAGCAGATGCATTAAGTATGGCAGCGGCAAATGCGGCTTTAAAGGGGCCAGTGTATGCAAGAATCCTTTTTAAAATAAATCCCCGCCAAAAGATTTCTTCTCCTGGTACAATGACAAATATCAGGACAAGGTAGTGCCAAAACCATTCAAGCTGGAAGTGGGCATACACGTTATCCGCCATTTTGTTCCATGAACCCGGCAGCACGGAAAGAACCAGATCCCCCGCAAAAAATACAGCATACAATGCCGCTCCAGTCAACAGGCCCAGGCTTAAATATTGGGAGGCAGGGATATCATCTTCCATTTTTTCGTTGATAATGGTATAGCTGATCAAAAAGAGCATGGCAGCAGTATATAAATACCAGAATACTTGCCTTTCCCCAAAAGCAACATAAATTAAAAGGTAGGAAAAGAAGAGGCCTCCTATTAGTTTAAAATCAATCCTTCTGTTTCTCATGATTCATTCCTTTCCAACGGGCTATACAGTATTTCGGATTTCCGTACATTCTATCAGACAGGAAAAAATGTGTCATGCAACAAACATATATTCATATTTTTCAGACTAAAAAAAGCAAGCATGCGCTTGCTCTCATGTAAGTGTCGATTCTTTTATGACCCTGTAATTTTTATGATTTACAACGGTTTTCTCTTCCAGTTCAAGATCACGGTAGTTTTCCATATACGTCAAATCGACAATGACCGAATTTTCATTGACTTTCTCAACAATGCCTTGAAGCCCATCTTTGAACTCAATCAGACTCCCTATTTTGGCGATCTTCACGGTGTCTTTCCCCCATTCTTTTTTCATCAGTTTGCACTATTTTCGGAAAAAGTGCAAGAGATGGTAAAAAAATAGGAAACCAACTGGAACATATAGACAACGGCAAGTACTGTCCGATATGATATTTAGAGTGACGAAAGGTTCGGGGGATGAAGACTTTGTGGAAAAATAAAAATGTATGGATCTTAATGCTTGGGGAAGGAATCGCCGGTTTGGGAATGTGGGTTGGGATCATTGGAAATCTGGAGTTTTTGCAGCTCCATGTCCAGTCTGATTTTCATAAATCACTCATATTGCTTGCCGGTTTGTTTATCGGGGTGCTGTTCGGTCCTGCTGCAGGGAGAACCATTGACCGGTTCAAGAAGAAACAAGTCATGATTTATTCAGGAATATTGAGGATTTTCTCCGTTATTTGCATGTTTCTCGCCATCAGCCAGGAAAGTGTTATATGGATGGTTGGGTACATGCTCTTGATCGGGACTTCGGGCGCCTTTTACTTTCCCGCCCTTCAGGCGGCTTTGCCTATGATTGCAAAAGAGGATGAACTGCTGAGCCTGAACGGTCTCCATATGAATGTCGGCACCATTGCGAGAATAGCGGGTACGGCTCTCGGAGGGATCATGCTAACCGTATTCAGCTTATACACAGTTTACATGGCCACTTTTATTTCGTATATTTTCATTGTCTGCTGCACATTCGCTTTGAACATAGAAGGCGGCAGAGGGGCAGGGAAATTAAGCAAAGAAAAAGAAGACAGCAAAAAAAGAGGGTCTTTCAAGGATTTGTGGCCTGTGGTAGGATCGGTTCCCGCTGTCATGCTTGGCCTCGTATTGATGCTGGTTCCCATCAGCTTTATCGGGAGCTTTAACCTGATGGTGCTGAAAATAAGCGAGATGCAGCAGGACCCCTCCATTAAAGGATGGCTGTATACGGCTGAGGGGCTTTGTTTTATGGCAGGCGCCTTCCTGATCAAAAAAGTGTCTAAGGGACGAAGCACGGCAGCATTTTTGCTTGCGACATCGCTTCTCATTTCTTTGTCACATCTGTCCCTTGTTTTTGCAGAAGTAAAAATCATGTCCATCATCTCATTCAGTATGTTCGGATTGGCGGCGGGCGGCTTCTTCCCGCTTATCGCTACACTTTTTCAGAAGAAGGTTCCAAGTGAATACCATGGGCGGTTCTTCTCTTTTCGAAACATGATGGACAGGGTGCTGTTCCAAGCGGTTCTCGTGGGTACCGGATTCTTTCTTGATACGATCGGCTTTCAATACATGGTGATTCTATTTGGAAGCCTGTCGCTCCTGTTATCCTCTTGGATGCTTATCAGGAATAAAAAGGGTCCGGTTTATCATGAAAGCCGGAATGCAGCCGAAATAAAAAGATGATTAGTTGGGAGGATAAAGAATGGATACAGTCAGCGCAACGGAGCTGCTTGAGAAGTTAAGAAACGGCGAGTTGAATAGAATAGAAGTGCCAAAAGAAGATTTTTTGCCATTCCGGCAAGTGTTAATGGAGCAATCCGATGTTAAACAATTTCGGGGCATTGCACAGCGAGGCGGAAATGTGATCTATGAATACCAAAAATGAAAAAAGCTGGCCATTCATGAGCGGAAAGTGGCACTGTGCAAAAGAAAGGCGGAAAGGGAAGACAGCCTGGAAACGACATATGGCATATCACTGGGCCTGCCTGGAAAGTCAGTGAAAATTGATTTTCTGTGGCAGCCTTCTTTT
>DATBUB010000094.1:0-8494 GCA_036516555.1 Bacillaceae bacterium | reverse complement strand
TAACGACTTTATCAAAGCCCATCAGCGTTCCAAGCATATTCTGGACCTGGCGCTGAATATCGCGCTCTATCTGCTGCTTGATCTTCATTTGCTGTGTATATCCGCCATCCGTTGCATAATCTTCATTATTTAAGTCAAAGTACTCCAAAAACTGATTGCGGATGACGATATTATCAGTAGGCAGGTTGGGAATGCTTTTGGATACAAGGTGATAGAGCGATTTTATTTGTTTGTCACTGAATTCATGACCGGGCTTGGTCTTTAAAATAATGGATGCAGAAGCTTCCCCCTGCTTGTCTGTTACAAATATGCCCTTCTCTGGCATGTTGATCATGACTTTTGCCTGGTCGACACCTTCAATGCTCTTGATGAGTTCCACCAGTTCTGTTTGGGTGGCTTCCAGCTTCAGCACATTAAACTCGTTGTCTGTCATCCCAAATCCGGCATTTTCGCCAAAAAAAGAATAGTCGATGTTGCCTGACTTTGGAACACCTTCCGCAGCAAGTTCTACCATAAGGGACTCGACATGCTCTTCCGGAACCTTGATGGTTGTGCCCCCGTTTGTAATCTCAGATTTAATTCCTTTCGAATCAAGGCTTTCCTTTATCGACCCTGTTTCAGATGGGCTTAAATTTGTATAGAGCGGGACCATGGCTGTTTTGGTTGCGAAGTAGGCAATTCCTCCTATGACCAAAACAACAGCAAGACCGGAAGCAACCATAAACAGTTTTTGCTTTCCGGACCTTCCTGCCCAATATTCTTTTATTCTGGAGACATACTTATTCAATGAATCTTTCATTTACGTACCCCTTAACAAAGAGACATGCAATTTCCGCCGCCGGCATACTTATACTTGCATTCTCATTATTTCTTGGTAAGCTTCCACGGCCTTATTGCGTATTTCCAAGGCAGCCTGCAGTGTAATGGTCGCTTTTTGTGATGCAATCATCACCTCATGCAGGTCGATCGGCTTCCCCTGTGCAAGAGCGGCAGTTGCTGAATCCGACTGGTTCTGCTTCTGGTTTACATCGGCAATGGCAGATTTCAGCATATCTGCAAAGCCTGATGGAGCCTGGGTGATTGGTTCAGTCCCAATTTGCCGGAATCCTGCTGCAGGGCCTGCAGGCAAATTGGCAGTTATATTGGTAATCGGCATTTCCTGTGCTTCCCCCCTGAAAATCTATTTTCCAATTTCCAGCGCCTTCATCAGCATGGCTTTTGATGAATTCAGCACTGTGACGTTCGCTTCGTAGGATCGGGTAGTACTGATCAGGTCCACCATTTCCTTAAGCGGATCGACGTTTGGCATTTGGACGTAGCCCTCTTCGTTTGCATCCGGGTGTTCCGGATCGAAAACGAGCTTAAAAGGTGCATCGTCCTCTGCAATCCTTGTAACTTTGACACCGTTGCCTGCGGAAGGAACGCCCGACATCGCCGATTTCAGCACATGTGAAAAAGCAGCTTCACGCGGCTGCATGACAACCATTTTTCTTTTATATGGCTGCCATTCGCCGTTTACAAGCTTGCCCCTGGTCGACTCCGCATTGGCCATATTGGATGAAATGACATCCATCCTCAGCCGCTGAGCCGTCAAGGCTGATGAGGATATATTCATGCTATGGAACATTGTCACGATCACTTGCCTCCCTTGATCACCATCTGCAGCGAAGAAAATTTCCCGTTCAATCTTTCGATCAAAGCATTGTAGTAGATTTGGTTAGTTGCCAGGTCAGACATTTCCTTATCCATATCCACATTGTTCCCATTGTGATGGTAATTCACATTTCTTCTGACTGATACAGCACCTGAATTTTCCGATGGCCGGAAGTCGATATGCCTTCCATCCGTTTTATTGGCCGTGAGTGAGTTTCCAGAGGCATCCGAAAGCATCTTTTGGAAACTGACCTCCCTGCTTTTATAGTTGGGAGTATCGGCATTGGAAATATTTTGGGCTGTCGTTTTGTGCTTCAATGAGGAATATGAAAGTGCTTTTTCAAGCGTTGATATATTACCGCTGAATAGATTCACTTCAACACCGCCATCTTCATTTTTCATATTGTGGATAATCTTGCTAGTAAACCTATTTACCATTGTAATGTTTTTGTCATATTACGTCTATATATGTTGGGTTGCTTTTAAGACAATTTACGACAATAATCAAAAAATAGTACTTTAGTCATAGCTCTTTCTTCAACCTAAAAAACCGCCTGCTTCGATAAGCAGGCGGTTTTTTACATTATAAAAGATCAATTGGATTTAATGCGGTCAAGTTCCTTCAGGAATTTGGAATTCAATACTTTGATGTAAGTTCCTTTCATTCCCAAGGAACGGGACTCGATAACTCCTGCACTTTCAAGTTTTCTCAGTGCATTTACGATAACCGAGCGTGTGATCCCCACACGGTCCGCAATTTTGGATGCTACCAGCAGGCCTTCACTGCCGTTGAGTTCTTCAAAAATATGTTCGATCGCTTCAAGCTCGCTGTAGGAAAGTGAACTGATGGCCATTTGGACAACAGCCTTGCTCCGCGCTTCTTCTTCAATTTCTTCCGCTTTTTCGCGAAGGATTTCCATCCCTACAACAGTTGCACCGTATTCAGCAAGGATGAGATCGTCATCGCCGAACTCCTCCTGGAGTCTGGCTAGGATTAAAGTCCCAAGCCTTTCGCCTCCTCCGATGATTGGCACCACCGTTGTCAGACCTGTCTCAAACAGATCTTTGTTCTCGACCGGAAAAGCCGTATATTCACTGTGGACATCCAGATTGGACGATGTTTCTGTAATATTGAACAGATTGTTTGTATATTCTTCCGGAAACTGGCGGTCCTCCAGCATTTTTTTCATTCTTTCATTTTCAATCTGCTGATTAATGGCATAGCCCAACAGTTTGCCCCTGCGGCTTACAACGTACACGTTTGCCTCGATGACAGCACTGAGGGTTTCAGCCATTTCTTTAAAGCTTACGGGTTTTCCGGCTGCGTTTTGCAGCATGGCATTGATCTTTCTGGTTCTGGTCAATAAGTTCATTTCTTTTTCCTCCTAATTGCATCTAAAATGCAGCTTATACAATTTATTCATCATGCAGGTCTTTTCGTTCAATATGTTCATCAAAAAGAACAGTTTATCCCATTATGTGTTCTCTTCCCTCGGCAGTCTGCATTAAAACGCCTACAGGATGAACTGGCTAAGGTCCTTATCCTCCGATATGGCCTCCAATTTTTGATTGACGTATTGAGGGGTGATCGTGATTTTTTCCATCGTGATTTCGGGAGCTTCAAAGGACAGATCCTCGAGCAGCTTTTCCATGATGGTATGAAGACGGCGGGCACCGATATTATCAGTCTGCCGGTTTACATTGAACGCTATTTCGGCAATTCTGTAAATAGCATCGTCAGAAAATTCTATTTGTATACCTTCCGTCTCCAATAATGCCGTATATTGTTTCAACAGCGCATTATCCGGCTCAGACAGGATTTTGACAAAATCCTCCGCTGACAGTTTTCCCAGCTCCACACGGATGGGAAACCTCCCCTGCAGTTCTGGTATCAAATCCGAAGGCTTTGCCATATGGAAAGCCCCAGCCGCAATAAACAGGATATAGTCAGTCTTGACCGGACCATATTTTGTCACCACTGTTGAACCTTCTACAATCGGAAGAATATCCCTCTGAACACCTTCCCTTGATACATCGGCAGATCCTTGTGTATTTTTGCTTGCAATTTTGTCGATCTCGTCAATGAAAATAATTCCAGTCTGCTCTGCTCGAAAAATGGCGGTCTGGGTCACCTCATCCATATCGATGAGCTTTTGGGCTTCATCATTGATCAGCACTTTGCGAGCCTCTTTTACAGGAAGCCTGCGCTTCTTCCTTTTCTTTGGCATGAGGCTGCTCAGTGCATCCTGCATGTTCATGCCCATTTGCTCCATTCCGGATCCCTGAAGCATATCAAACATGGATGGCTGCTGTTCCTCAATCTCCACAAGAACGATTTCTTCTTCCAATTCACCCTTGGCCAGCCGTTCTGTAATGGATTTGCGCCTCTCCCTGATCGTCATTTCTTCCTGGCGATCCTGATCCGACTGATTATCCTGCTGGCCTCCGCCGAAAATCATCTCAAAAGGGTTTTTCATGCCTTCCGGCTTTTTCTTGGCAGGAACAAGAAGTTCAACAAGCCTTTCGTTTGCCTGTTCCTCCGCCCTTTCCTGAACTTCCCCAATTTTTTCTTCTTTAACGATCCTGATGGATGTTTCAACCAGGTCACGGACCATTGATTCCACATCGCGGCCTACATATCCCACTTCGGTAAATTTGGTTGCCTCCACCTTGACAAATGGGGCGCCGACAAGCTTCGCCATCCTTCTGGCAATTTCGGTTTTTCCTACACCTGTGGGTCCAATCATCAAAATATTTTTGGGGATGATTTCATCCCTGATGCCATCCTGCAGGAGACCGCGGCGATACCTGTTTCTCAATGCAACCGCTACAGCGCGTTTGGCGTCTTTTTGCCCAATGATATACTGGTCAAGCCGTTCTACAATTTGTCTGGGTGTCAGCTCGGAAGCTTTATTGATTGAAGCCAATCTGTTCCCTCCTCACATTCCTCCAAAATTTATGTTGCCATGGACATGGCAACATTCGCCATTACAATTCTTCAACGATGATATTTCTGTTTGTGTATACGCATATATCGGCAGCTATTTCAAGGGCAGCCCGGGCCATCTCTCTCGCGGACAGATGTTCAGCAGCATAATTTTTCAGCGCCCTCCCTGCAGCAAGCGCATAGTTGCCGCCAGATCCGATAGCCAGAACTCCGTCATCCGGCTCGATTACTTCCCCTGTTCCGGAAATCAGCAGCAGGTTGTCTGCATCCATGACAATCAGCATGGCCTCCAGTTTCCTTAAAACCTTGTCGCTGCGCCATTCCTTTGCAAGTTCCACGGCCGCTCTGGGCAAATTGCCGTTGAATTCTTCCAGTTTTGCCTCGAATTTCTCAAACAGTGTAAAGGCGTCTGCCACTGATCCCGCAAACCCCGCAATAACCTTGCCCTTAAAAAGTCTGCGGACCTTTTTTGCTGTATGCTTCATAACGACCGCGTTTCCGAATGTAACCTGTCCGTCTCCTGCCATGGCGCATCCGCCATTGTGCCGTACGGCAAAAATCGTGGTTGCGTGAAATTGTTCCATTCCAATTCCTCCTAGCCAGCGTATTATGCCCGGGGATGATGGTTCATATATGTCTTTCTGAGATGCTCCTTTGTAACGTGCGTGTATACCTGTGTGGAAGAAAGGTGTGAATGCCCAAGCAATTCTTGGACCGCCCTCATGTCTGCGCCGTTATTCAGCAAATGGGTGGCAAAGCTGTGGCGGAGCATATGGGGATGAATCTTGCCCGTAAGAGAAGCTTTCTCGATCACCTTGGTCAATATGAACCGAATGCCCCTTGCTGTCAGCGGTCCTCCCCGCGCATTGACAAATGCAAAGGAATGCTGTTCACACCCTTCCATCAGTGCCGGCCTTGCGGTGCGTATGTATTCCTGCAGGGCATCTGCCGCGAAGCTTCCAAAAGGGACGTACCGTTCCTTCCTTCCCTTCCCTTTAACAAGAATCGTGGAATAGTCGAAGTCTATATCCCTCAGCTGTATACTGGAACATTCACTGACCCTTATGCCGGTGGCGTACAATAATTCAATCAGGGCCATATTCCTTTTTGACTGGGGATCCGGGGAAGAACAGGCCTCAAATAATTGTTCCACTTCCTCCTCATAAAAAAACTTCGGAAGACGAATTCCTGTTTTTGGCATGGATAAAAGGAAGAATGGGTTTTCCTTCACCATGCCTTCCCTGAGCGAAAAGCGGAAAAAGCTCCGCAAACATGAAATTTTTCTGGCTGCGCTGGCTCTGGCATACTTTTTTTCATACAGTCTTGTCACGTATAATCGCGCATCAAAATATTCCACCTCATCAAAAGAACGGATACTTTGCTCATTCATGAACAAGCAAAAATCCTCGAGGTCCTTTTTATAGAATTCAATCGTATAATTGGAGTAGTTTTTTTCAATCTGCAAATATTCTATGAATGAATGGATGGATGAAGATACTTGATCGTTCATGGGTTCACCTCACAAAGGCTACTAAATATTATCACAATTTAGCAGCCTATGCAATGAATGTTACATATTTTTCACAAAGTTTTGAATTGTTCTCAATGCTCTTTGGCCAAGCTCCTCGTAACGCTGTTTTTTATCCCTGATTCTCTGCGGCAGCTCTGGAAGCAGGCCAAAATTGGCATTCATCGGCTGGAAGCTTTTTGAACCGGTTGATGTGATATAGGCGGCCATGCTCCCCATCGCCGTCTCTTTTGGAAATACAACCGGGTTATCACCCTTGGCAAGACGTGCCGCATTGATGCCTGCGATCAATCCGCTCGCGGCAGATTCGACATATCCCTCGACCCCTGTCATTTGCCCGGCAAAAAACAGGGTTGGCCTTTCCTTAAACTGATAGGTGGGTTCGAGGACTTTAGGTGAATTGATGAAGGTGTTTCTGTGCATCACACCGTAACGGATGATTTCTGCGTTCTCCAGGCCAGGTATCAGCCTGATTACTTCCTTTTGCGGTCCCCATTTTAGATGTGTCTGGAATCCAACAATATTATAAAGTGTACCTGCTGCATCATCCTGACGGAGCTGAACGACGGCATGTGGGCGTTTCCCCGTCCTTGGATCTTCCAATCCGACAGGTTTCATTGGGCCAAAAAGCATTGTTTTCTTTCCCCTGGATGCCATAACCTCTATCGGCATGCAGCCCTCGAAGAAAATTTCTTTTTCAAACTCCTTCAACGGAACGGTCTCTGCCGAAATGAGCGCCTCGTAAAAACGGTCAAATTCTTCTTCCGTCATGGGGCAGTTTAAGTAAGCTGCTTCCCCTTTGTCATATCGTGACTTCAAGTATACTTTATCCATATTTATGCTGTCTTTTTCAATAATAGGAGCTGCTGCATCGTAAAAGTATAAGTATTCCTCTCCTGTAAGCTCCAGGAGCTGCTTGGAAAGGAGTTCGCTTGTCAGCGGTCCGGTGGCGATGATGACAATGCCATCAGGGATGGATGTCACTTCTTCCGTATGGACCGTTACAAGCGGATGGTTTCGGACCTGCTCTGTTACATTGGCTGCAAATTCATGCCTGTCAACAGCTAAAGCTCCGCCAGCTGGAACCGATGAGCGATCTGCCGATTGGATGATGACGGAATCCAGAATACGCATTTCCTCCTTCAGCACCCCTACCGCATTCGTAAGCGAGTTTGCCCGCAATGAGTTGGAACAGACCAGTTCTGCAAACTTGTCCGTATGGTGTGCCGGTGTCTGCTTGACCGGCCTCATTTCATATAAGTCCACCTTGATGCCTCTTTTGGCCAGTTGCCATGCCGCTTCACTGCCCGCAAGCCCTGCGCCGACCACTGTAACAGACTGTTCCATTTGCCCTACCTCCTATAGTTGCTGTGTGTTCATGATCCCTCAACAATGTCCCATTAGGGATTTTACACCATGATTGCGATATTTAAAAATAATGAGCCTCCGACTTATGTCCATAGCAAACAGGCGAGCAGATTTCTCCTGCTCGCCTGCCGAATTACTGCTGGGGCTTTTCTTTGTAGTCGCAGCTCGTGCATTGGACCTGAATACCCTTTTTCAATTTCTTTTCCACCAACACGCTGCTGCACTTTGGGCATGGGCGTTCAAGCGGTTTATCCCACGATAGGAAATCACATTCAGGATACCGGTCACAGCCGTAAAAAATGCGTTTCTTTTTGCTTTTGCGTTCTATAATGTTTCCTTTTTGGCATTTCGGACAAGAAACGCCAATTTCTTTTACGATGGCCTTTGTATTTCTGCAATCCGGAAAATTGCTGCAAGCCATGAATTTTCCAAAACGCCCCATTTTGTAGACCATGGGATTCCCGCAGTTTTCGCAGTCCTCTCCGGCATACTCCGGCTGAATTTCCACTTCTTTCATTTCATTCTCGGCAATTCTGAGTTTTTTCTCAAATCCCTGATAAAAGTCATCGATAATGGAAACCCAATTAATCTTTCCTTCTTCTATTTCATCCAAATCGTTTTCCATTTTTGCCGTGAAGGCCACATCAATGACTTCCGGGAAAAATTCCATGATCATTTCAGAGACGATTTCACCCAATTCCGTGGGAACAAATCGTTTGTTATCCAGCGAAACATAGCCTCTTTTTTGAATGGTATCCAATGTCGGCGCGAAAGTCGAAGGTCTGCCAATACCCAGTTCTTCCAGCGTTTTGACAAGCCTGGCCTCTGTATACCTCGGAGGCGGCTGGGTAAAATGCTGTTTGGGCAATAGCGTTTCAGCTTTGACCCTGTCACCTTCTGAAAGGTCCGGAAGCATGTTCTCCTTTTCTTCCGACTGGTCGTCTGTTCCTTCCACATACACCTTCATAAATCCCGGAAACTTAACCTTGGATCCGTTG